>CAZFGP010000118.1:0-14371 GCA_964518685.1 uncultured Terrimonas sp. | reverse complement strand
CCATTGCTCCGCAATGGGGTCTTTTTTATTCCAAATACTAAAAACATCCGGGGACTGATAACTCTTACAGATCAAAAAGCAGATACCGCTGCTATACCAGGAAGTATTTTCCCTTCAAAATATTCCAGCATAGCGCCTCCCCCTGTAGAAACATAACTTACTTTGTTGGTAAAGCCAAATTGGTTTACCGCTGCAACGGAATCACCTCCGCCTACTAATGAGTAAGCGCCGTTTTCAGTAGCTCCTGCCACCGCTTCTGCCACCGCTCTGGTACCTATTTGAAATTTTTCCATTTCAAAAACCCCCATAGGACCATTCCAAAGGATGGTCTTTGAATGTTTGATTACGTTCCCAAATTCGTTTCTGGCATGTGCTCCAATATCCAGCCCAAGCCATCCGTCTGGAATATTGTTGCTGGGTGCTGTTGAAATTTCCGCCTCATTATCAAATTTATCGGCAATTAAAGAATCCGATGGCAGATGTATATTTACGCCCATTTCATTGGCCCTCTTCAGTAAATCTCTTGCAACATCCAACCGGTCTTCCTCGCAAAGTGAATTTCCAATCTTTCCCCCCTGTGCTTTGATGAAAGTATAGGCCATACCTCCGCCAATAATGATATCATTAGCTTTCTTCAGCAGGTTCTCAATAATCAAAATTTTATCCGACACCTTCGCTCCCCCAATAATTGCTGTAAAAGGTTTTTCCGATTTATGAAGTACCTTTTCTGCACTCTTTACTTCCCCTTCCATTAAAAATCCAAACATCCGTTTTTCAACAGGAAAAAATTTAGCTATTACAGCTGTGGATGCATGCGCCCGGTGAGCCGTTCCAAAAGCATCATTTACATAAACATCTGCCAGGGTAGACAGTTTCTTTGCAAAGGCTTCATCGCCTTCCTCCTCCTGGCTGTAAAAACGGAGATTTTCCAATAACAACACATCTCCCGGTTTCATTGCACCCGAAACGGCAAAAGCCTCCTTCCCAATACAGTCATTGGCAAATAACACTGATCTTCCGCCCAGCAAATCCCCTAAATGCTTAACCAGCGGTTTTAAAGAAAATTTTTCTTCGGGACCTCCTTTGGGTCTTCCCAAATGACTCATCAGGATAACCTTTCCCCCATCGTCCTGAATCTTCTTTATTGTTGGTATTGCTGCCCGTATTCTGGTATCATCCGTAATTTCCAACTGCTTATTGAGAGGAACGTTAAAGTCAACTCTTACTAATGCTTTCTGATCCTTAAAATTGTAGGCAGAAAATTTTGACATAGTTCAGTAATTTTAAAATACAGCCAAAATGAGAAATCATTCTGCGTTATTTCAATCTATTTATGTTTCAGGTGGCTTTACATGCTATTTGCTGATCATTTTTGCAAAATAGTTTACCGTACGGACCAACTGGCTAACATAGCTCATTTCATTATCATACCAGCTTACGGTTCTTACCAATTGAGCATCTCCAACAGCCAAAACTTTGGTTTGGGTTGCATCAAACAAAGAGCCATAGGTCATTCCAACGATGTCACTGCTTACTATTTGTTCATCAATATAGCCATAAGACTCATCGGCTGCAGCTTTCATAACGGCATTCACTTCCTCTACGGTAACTTTTTTGGCAAGAATAGTGGTCAGTTCCGTTAACGAACCTGTCAATACAGGAACCCTCTGGGCGGTACCATCCAATTTTCCTTTTAACCGGGGTAATACCAAACCAATTGCCTTTGCCGCCCCCGTGCTGTTGGGAACAATATTTTGCGCTGCTGCCCTTGCACGACGCAGATCTCCTTTAGGATGTGGCGCATCCTGTGTATTCTGGTCGTTCGTGTAGGCGTGAATGGTAGTCATTAATCCCGAAAGGATTTCAAAATGTTTATCCAGGGTATCTGCCATTGGCGCCAGACAATTGGTGGTACAGGAAGCACAACTGATGATTGTTTCACTTCCATCAAGAATATTATGATTTACATTAAAAACGATTGTTTTAATATCTCCGGTAGCCGGTGCAGAAATCACTACTTTCTTTGCACCTGCCTTAAGGTGTGCAGATGCCTTATCCTTATCGGCAAAAAATCCGGTACATTCCAACACCACATCTACCTGGTGGTCTCCCCAGGGGATTTGTGCGGGATCCTTTTGTGCATATATCTTTACTTCTTTACCATTTACCAGAATTGAATGTTCAGTAGCTGTTACTTCCGCGTTGAAACGCCCCTGCGCGGTATCATACTTTAATAAATGCGCCAATACCTTAGGACTGGTTAAGTCGTTAATTGCCACTACAGCAATACCTTCCATATTGTGTATCTGACGATACACCAGACGACCTATTCTCCCGAAACCATTAATTGCAACTCTTACTGTGCTCATTGTACAATTGTTTAGCTTTTTAAAATTGAGATGCAAATTTACGATATGAAATCAATACATAGGGGAAGAAATGATTTTAACTCCCGGATTCCCGGCTATTAATAGCTGTTAAATCAAGCCGGTAGCTGGTTTCATAATTTTATGAAAAAGTTTTGGATGGATATACCGGTAACTATATCTTTGCACTCCCAAAAATGCCAAACGGCCCGTTGGTCAAGGGGTTAAGACGCATCCCTTTCACGGATGAATCACGAGTTCGATTCTCGTACGGGCTACTCCAAAAAAGTCAGGTGTAAATCCTGACTTTTTTATTTTCTGGTTCTAAAAAGATTTCTTCTATTACCGAATTAGCCGTTTTTTCTACAATTTTACCGATTCACCGGTAGCAGCAGATTTAAGGATAGCTTCCACGATTCGTATATCCCTTAATCCTTCCTCACCGGGCACCAGCATGGATTGGTTATTAATAATAGACCTGGCATCATCATCCATTTGATTGGCCTGTTGCCAGGGAACCTGGTAAGGCGTATTTATCTCTCCTAAAGGGCTCTTCCCTTTCACCCCTGCATAGGCAGAAAAGGGCTCCATCTCAATATCTCCTTTTTCGCAGTAGATATTCATGAAATTTACATTTTCACCAAAGCTGGTTTTAATATTTGCCAATACTCCTCCGGGAAATTCCAACGTAGCTATGGCGGTTTCTGCCAGGCCGTCTCTATAAATATCCGGTCTGGTAGTGGAGGTTTTTGCTGAAACCACAGAGAGAGGTTCCATCCCTGTGCCTAATCTGGCTCCCTGAATGGCATATACGCCCATATCCAGCATTACGCCACCGCCTAATTCCCTGATCTGTTTCCAATGGTTAGTTCTGTTCTCAACATAACCAGCGGCGTCCTCAAGCTTTAATACTTTGCCCAGTCGTTTTTGATTCACTATCCTTCTGTATGCCTTCGTATTGGGTTCATGCTGAAGACGGTAACCGATTGCTAATTTACGTTTATTCTTATTGCAGGCTTTAATCATCCTGTCACATTCATCTTCTGTTATTGCCATCGGCTTTTCGCACCAAACATGCTTGCCGGCATTAGCTGCTCTTACCACGTATTCTTCATGCATGGATGGAGGCAACACCACATACACAACGTCAATCTCATCATTATTGGCTATATCATCAAAATTTTGATAATTGTAAATGTTCTTATCCCTGATATTATATTTCTTCTTCCAGGTTTCAGCTTTTGCGGGAGTGCCCGTTACTATCCCCGCCAGATAACAATGTTTTGTTTGCTGCAAGGCCGGTGCAAGCAAATCCGTACTGTAATACCCCAGCCCAACCAGGGCTACCCCTAACCTGTCTTTTTTCCCTGACTGACGGGACCAGAGAAACTGCGGTGAAATTATAGCGCCTGCGCCAGTAAGGCCTAATGATTTGATAAGTGTCCTGCGCGATATCTTATTCATGTGAGTGTTATTAAAAACCGTAACAGACAATAAATATACTTCCGGAAGATAATTATTATTTCAGACCCGTTGAAATTTAATTAATTAAAGGTAATGCCTGTTTTAAGGCAGTACTCTCAGGTATATAAAAAAAATTCCGCAGTTTTTATTTCCTGCGGAATTCATACACCTCTAAACCTTGTATCAGCGCCTTAACCTTCACTCAAAATTGTCTGTAACTTTTGCTTTATCTTAACTGAGTGAAATAAGCAACATCTCCGTCCATCATTACATGAACCACAATCTTCTTTGCATCTTTTGTTAATTCAACAAAGTAAGAATCCTGATCATCAAACTGAGTGCCATACAAAATCATATCCGTCATATTAGTTTCGTTGTCATCGAAGAAAACTACATCAGCAATAGCATATCCCTTATACCATTTTTTTATATCCTGTTGCGCTTTTGCCGGTAAATTACCAAAGGTTTTCATTTGAATAGTTCCAATCAGTGATGCATCGGCATCGTAATAGGCTTTTGTAATCACCCCTGCCTTCTTAAATGTAAATTCGTCATAATTCTCATTTCTTTCGGAACTTATAATCGGCGCATTATTAAAGTCAACAAGGAATTGCTGTTTTGACTGATAGCTAACATCGTTTCCTTCTAATTTCCGAAGTTCCTTTCTATCTTGTCTCATGGCAGTCTTATCCTTTTTAATTTCATGTCTGACTGTGGATTCCGTTTGTCCATTTGCCATACCCGCAAACAAAATAGCTACTGCTGTTAACATCATTAACTTTTTCATAATTTAAAATTTTATGGTTTGAAATTTCATTTTTTGTTGTTTCAATTCAACGACACAAAGCTATTGCGCTTCTCATGCCTGTTCCCATTAAAATCGGTGAACAGGCAAAAGCTATCGCTTAATACCTCCCATGCAACATTATATAAGAGAAAGAGGAGTACTGAACATGCTGAGAGGTCAGGCTATCCCAGCTCAGCCAAAAAACCGCCGGCTTCGGAAAGCGCTTTATTACAGGTTGATTGCAGAAAACTAAAAGCCGAAGAAAAGGAAGAATCTGAAAGATTTTCGTACTCCAAAGTATCAAGGGCAGGATTCAGCAAATGGTTTAGACCCATTATGGAGACCGTTGTTTTCATATCGTGAGCAAACTGTTTTATTGCTGTAAAATTTTTATCAGCCCAGGCTTTTTCAATAGCAGACAGAGTTTCCGGCACTACCTCCAAAAATTGTAAGGTCACCTCTCTTTCGTACGCCAAATCTCCTCCACTAATTTCCTTCATATAATCTAAGCAAATGTATTGCTTAGGATTATCGGTTCCTAAGGCCGGGTCTTCTCTGTGATTATTGGAAGAAATATTCGCGAATTGTCCAATCAATTGAAGCAACTGACTTTCCCGGATGGGTTTTGATATATATTCATTCATGCCGAAACCAAGACATTTTTCTCTTTCACCGGTGAGCGCATGGGCAGTCATGGCAATAACAGGCGTTGAAAGCTGTAAGGTTTCCCTGATCTCCTTCACAGCCGTATATCCATCCATCACCGGCATTTGAATATCCATTAAAACAAGATCATAGGTGTTATGCTTTAGTTTTTCAAGCGCTTCCTTTCCGTTTGCGGCTAAATCATAATCCAGCTTCCATACGCTGAATAAGTGCCTGATCAGACTTTGATTGATCTCGTTATCTTCGGCTACCAGAATCCGTTTATCCTTAAAATTTTCGTTGGTGTTTATACCCTTTAACTCAGTCTTCTCCTGTTCTTCCAAAGTTTGATTCTCTGCAATTTTCAAAGGTATAGTCAAACTAAAAACTGTTCCCTTGCCGGGATCACTTTCCACTTTTATATTTCCTTTTAGAAGCTCCACCAATTCTTTAACAATTGACAAACCCAATCCGGTTCCACCATACTGCCTCGTTACGGCATCGTCTGCCTGTTGAAAACGGTCAAATATTTTATCCAGTTTATCTTTTTCAATCCCAACTCCGGTATCTTTTATGACCATACCTACATTTACCATCCCCTTGTCCCCACCGTTATTAGTTATATGTAAGGTTATACCTCCATCTATGGTAAACTTAATAGCATTCCCAATCAGGTTTACTAAAATTTGGGTAAGTCGGGCAGCATCACCTTCCAGAATATCAGGAATACTATCCTCAATCCGGATTTCTAAAACAAGGTTCTTCTCTGCCACTTTAGAAGCAAACATAATATTTACGGAATGAAGCAATTTCCGCACACTAAAAGGAACTGATTCTAATCGCATCATCCCCGATTCCATCTTTGACAAATCCAAAATATCATTGATGATATTTAATAAACTTTCACTGGAGGTTTGAATGGTATGTACATATTCCTTGGACAATTCATTCAGGTTCTGTCGCTCTAACAGGGAGGTAAAGCCCAGAATAGCATTCATCGGCGTACGAATCTCATGGCTCACATTAGCTAAAAAGTTTTCCTTAACCTGAGCCGACTCCTTCACCTTTTTCTCCGATTCTATCAACCGCTGGATAATGGCAATGATATACCAAAACAAAATAGCAGCACAAGCTAAAGTCAGACCAATCAAAACATTATTAAGATTCTCTGCTCTTATTCCGTTCTGAAAATTTGAAGTATTTAATTTTTCTATACGATCATAACGAACTTCTTTAATTTGATGGATATACCCAAAAATAGAATCCATAAGTTGTTTACCCTGCGAGGTCTCTATTAATTCTATTGCCTCATTCTTTCCAAACTTTTCCGTAGTGCCCAGAAGAGATTTTGAAAATCCAAGCTTAGAAAATACCAGCCTGCTTAACTGATCAACCAAGATCATAGAAGTGGAATCATCAATATCCCGCTGAAGGGTAGCCATATTATCTTCAGCCCTGGCAATCAAGACGTCTATTCCCTTCACAAAACCACTATTACCTGAAGACACAAAACCACTAATGTCGCTCTCGATTTCAATTGCGTCTTTTTCCAACTCTCCTAAAACAGAATTGATTTTGTACTCAGCAATGTATTGATGATTTATCTCTTGGAGATTAGAAATACTTTTAGAGAAATTATATTGTACAAAAACCAACACAAGCGTACCGGCTATAAAAGCAGCCAGCAGATAAAAGATAATATTCTTTAAAGACATGATACGCTTCTTACCTCTAATGTAGCTATATTTTCTTTTACTTTTTATTTGCCGGTAGTTTCGAGTAACGATACAGCAGGTAAAATAAAAGCGCAATACTAATGACTACTCCTGAAAGCATTTCAATAAGTTTTTTAGTATTCGCATTGGTGTCTATTAACTTTAAAGAAAAAAAGGTGAGAAATATCATAAAAAGGATGTCAATCAAAAACAATATTATATAGACTATTTTCATAATGTTAATTTATATTACTGGTTGCATTGAGTACCAATAACTTATATACCTCAACCTGCTTTTACTATAGGTACTACAACAAATTATTTTTCATTCCATTGTGCAAGGTACCTTGTAGAAACCTTCTTCGTCATCAGGTAATCGCTCAACAGGCATTAATCATCGGTGAATCTGAAAAGAAGAGGGGAAAATTAGAGAACGCTCATGCGCTGATTGAGGGCAGACCGATAGGCATCCGCAACAGGGATCGGTTTTCCATTTACTACGAGAGCACCATCCTGAATGGTGTCAATTTTATCCACCGCTACTATATACGATCGGTGAACCCGAATAAATTTAGACTCGGGCAGCCGGTCTCCCACCAACTTTAGCGTGGTGTGTATGGCATAAAATTTTTGGGTTGTGTGCAATTTTACATAATCGCCCATAGCTTCCGCAAAAAGAATATCATCAATCTTTAATCGTCTGATAATATTTGAATCCCGGATAAACACAAACGCATCTTCTTCCGCTTTTATTTCAATCTTATTGCTTTCCATCATTTCCCGGGCCTTATCCACTGCCTGTATAAAACGCGCCGGAGTAACGGGTTTAACAAGATAATCCGCTACATTCAATTCAAAGGCTTCCACAGCATATTCTTTTTTTGCTGTAGTGAAAATAATCACCGGCCTTTTGTTTCCGAGATTCTTTATAAGCTCTATCCCCGTCATACCCGGCAACTCAATATCGAGTAATAATAATTCCACCTGTTGCTCCCGCAAGATATTGCTGGCTTCCATAGCGTTGACACTTTCACCCACCACCACCATATCCCGCACCTGCCGCGCTAATTGTCTCATCGTGGTTCTGGCTATTTTATTATCATCTACTATCAGGGTCTTCATTTAATAAAGTTAGGTTCTTTTTCAATTCATTGAAGGGCAGATTAAACGAAATTATTTAGATTCAATATTTACGGGTACATGTTCTCGCTTAGGTCAACAGAACCCGACTTCCCTTCAGCGTGGCAGTCAGGGATATTTACAGATTTTTTTTGTAATTTGTACCACTTATATATCATTGATTTAATTTGCAACATATGAGCGAGACAATAAAAAAACAAGACGATCCCCGCAAAGAAAATAACGATTTCCCCGGATATCCTCATTATCCGAAGAAAGAAGATATTTATGAAACGGAAGAGAAAATGTCTTTAAAGGATGAGGGTGACAGTTCGGATGAAAATTCGGATCTTGATGTGCCCGGAACGGAATTGGACGACAAAAGTGAGGAAATTGGCTCCGAAGATGAAGAGAATAACTTGTACAGTTTAGGTGGCGACCGACATGATGATTGATTCAGGTTCTCAACTTCCTGCAGCAGGGTAATCTGAACCTGGGGTTTGCAGTAAAGTTGAAAACCTGACAAGAAGGGTTATTTACTGGTTTATATCAACTAATATTTTCACTTCCGACGGATCTTTCACTAAAGCTTCAAAACCATCCTTTACAATATTGTTCAGGCTGATCTTTTTTGTAATCAATTCTTCCACTTTCATTCTCCCTGTATGGATTAGATCAATGGTCTTAGGGAATACATTCCTATACCCAATGATTGCTTTGATGGTTAATTCGCGCAATGCCTGATCCAAAGCATTGTGGGTTACCGGCTTACCAAACAGCGCTACCAACATGGCTGTACCACCATTTCTAAGTGAAGCTATTCCGGTAGAAAATGAAGACTGGACGCCGGCGGCATCAATAAACACATCTGCACCTAACTCAGTAATTTTTTTTATCTGTTGGGGAATATCGGCTTCCGTAGCCTTAAACACTTTTGTAGCACCAATTTTCTTTGCCATTTCCAGTCTGCTGTCCGACATATCGGATACAAATACTTTTGTGGCGCCAAACGCAATTGCAGCCTGTACACACAATAATCCAATGGGTCCTGCACCGGAAACCAAAACCGTATCTCCAGCGGATAACCCACTTTGCTGCACCGCATACACGGCCACGGCAGCAGGCTCTACCAACGCTCCCTGCTCAAAAGTAAAATCATCCGGTATTTTATGCACCATATAATCTTCAACAACCACATATTTTGCAAAGCCACCGTCTGAAGTTAAACCTACAAAACCTAAGGGTTCAGACAAATTATACTGACCATTTGCTATAAAAGGACTGGCGGGATTTCTAAAAATAGGTTCCACTACTACGCGGTCACCTTTTTTGTAACCTCTCACATTCTTCCCCAGACTTTCAATAACTCCCGAAAATTCGTGTCCGAGGGTAGTTACTCCCTGATGTCCATTCAATAAATATGGTTTATCAAAAGGAATCAACTGGGGGCCGTGATTATACTCGTGTAAATCGGATCCGCAAATCCCTGTAAATTTCACTTCAATCTTCACCTGATTACTGCCAGGCTCTGGTATGGTAGTTTCTTCAACTCTAATGTCTTTTGCAGCATGCCATCTCGCAGCTTTCATTGTATTTGTACCCATATTTTAGCTTTTTAAAGTTTATCGTTTTTTAAACAAGGAAATTAATTTTCCTATAATCGGAAACTTATTTCTATCTTTTTTGAGCGTCTCAATGGAGTCTATTTCCAGATCAATGATCCTGCCTGATCTCATATTAAATACCCACCCGTGAATTGCAGGATAACGGTCTGTACCTGCGAGCGCCTGTATACATTCCATTTCTCTCACATTTTCAGTTTGCTCCACTACATTCAACTCTACCAAACGGTCATAACGTTTTTCCTCATCCCTAATCCGCTCTAATTCTTTTTCATGAATCCTGTATATGTCTTTAATGATTTGTAACCAGGGGCTGTTTTTCCCTATACCTTTTTCTTCCATTGCTGCCTTTATACCACCACAGCCATAGTGCCCACACACGATGATATGCTTTACCTCTAAGTTTTCTACCGCATATTGTATAACCGAAGCTACATTTAAATCTATGGGATTAACAATATTTGAAATATTACGATGAACAAAAATCTGTCCAAGGCCAAGTCCTGTGATCTCATCGGGATGGGCCCTACTATCGGAACACCCGATAAAAAGATACTCAGGCGTTTGGTTTAATGCTAAACGCTCAAAAAACTGCGGATCTGCTGCCGTTTTTTCAGCAATCCACTTTTCATTCTGTTCAAATATTTGAGGATAGGATAGCGACATAACTGTGTTTTTTGTGCAATAATTTTACTTTCATAAAATCGTAGTCTTCAAATTTCGTCATAATCCTATATAAACCGTACTTTTTTAATGTTTTAATTTTTGAACTTTAAATCCCATAGTCATCCGGCGACATAACACCACTTATATTGCAGTAATGAAAAGGTTCCAGGGCAAAAGAAATTTTTTTCTTCATTTTGCTTCAGTTTCTTTAAACAGTCCATACCTTAAAAACTCTTTCAGGGATTTGAAAGCTCCAGTATTTCCTGACCATAGGCATCCAACGAAATCTTCATTTTCCCATCTATTAATTGTTGTCCGGTATATATTCCCATATTTTTTCCGGAAAATTTTGCAGTTACTTTATAGCGTTTATTGGGAAGCACCCAGGGAACATTAATCAGGCACGTTGAAGAACCTTTTGCACCGCGTAAAACAATTACAGCACCCAATCCTTTTTCATTTAATTTGCCCCACCAGTGCCATCCCGTATCCGTGGGTGAAGGAACCCCGCTGAATTGAAAATAATTATACATATTGTACTTCTTGTTTAAGTCATCAACCATATTAAAACAGGTTTTATATACGCTTAAATTATTGTCGGTTAGGGAAGCGAGATCACCGGCAAATATATTGAGCGCTCCCATCAGCCAACTACATACCTGCCGTTGTTGTACCTTTTTGGTGAGGCTCCCTTTAAAATTAAATGTAGCTGCGGCATAATATTCAATAGGATATAAGGGGAGACCTCTATATTCATACAGCCTTTGCCTTGCATTGAAACATCCTTCAATAAGTTTTCGTCTCAGGCTATCCGGATTGTAATGGCTAACCTGATCAAACCGTTTCTTTGGATGACCGGCTCCGGAATAATCGTTGGGTGGAATATGAAATGCTCTGGATATTTTCAGTGCCGCAATATCACAAGGCACACCGGGAGTACCCCAATAAATTTCGTGCGTCAATTGATTTACCAGATTGGGCGCATTTTTTATGAGGTAAGATTCCACTTCTAAAAGCCCTCTCAGTCCTCTTAATAAGGATTCCTTTTGTGTTCTGCTTTCATGTGAAGCTGCAATATCACCATATTTAATCGCCGTTAAATCCTGCTTAAAATAGGTTGCCCCATATACATCATTCAAATATAAAATATCGTTTGCAAAATAGTACTTCCACCTGCTTGTAAAACTCATTGCCAATCCTCCTTCTCTGTAAACATGAGGCAGCATTGCACCATCCGGCACCGCTTTAAAATCAGGGGCGATATCCGGGTCGCGAAAATCGGAAATCCACAACCCCAACTGTAAATCCTTTCCTCTAATATATCGGGCCATTGATGAAAAATCTTCAAACTTAGCGCTATCGGGCCTGCTATTGCTGGCCCAGTTTCCCCACTTGTTATTTTTTGCCCACCCTGCATCTAACTGCAGTCCCTTAAATCCAGCCTTCTCAGCAAGGTCTGCCATTTCCTTCAAATTACCAGAGTTTATGTCGGGTCCGAAATTAGACCAGGTACACCATAACGGAAGATGATTACTTAGTGGTGAAAGTATTCCAATCACCTTTTTTAAAAAAATCTGAAACGGTCCTTCAACAGTCCGGTCCAATGGAGTTGATACACCGGAAATCGTTTTCCAGACTCTGGCACTATATCCATACATAAATACAGGCTCAGAGGTAAATCTCTCCACCGGGCCTAATACCCATTCAAAAAATGCCGGGGTGTAACCTGTACTTCCATTGTGGTCTATAAAACGTAATGCAGAAGGTATTTCACTGCCAATAATAAGACCCCTGGTTTTATCAAAGGTTGAAAAGCTTCGTAAAGAAGCGCCTGCACCTCCTGAAGTTGGAGTAAGATCAGTCTGAACCTGCAGAGTATTATTCACCACAATACCATCAATAGTAAGACTATCTACTTTTAACCAATGAGGACCATTGTTTGTAATTTCCACCCATTTTCTGATTGCCGGAAAGCCTTCATAAACTTCATAAAAAACAGTAACGAAAACATCCTGTAATAATGTGTTTTTTGTTGATCGAACACGAATAGTAAGTCGGGTTACTCCGGGCTCCGGTTTACTAATAACCCGACTGATCAGATCAAAATTTTCTGCCCATTCAGAAGATTTTAAATGCTTCAAAAGAAGCCATTGTGTTGATTGTTGTATAAAACCGTTTTCTTTCCGGCTTTTTAATATATCTGTTAGATGAGACATCCCGGCTTCTTCTACCGATCCCTTTTCATCCCCAGGTTCAATCCCTGTTGGCCTTGCATCCGGACTGGCTGCATAAAACGAAACGCTTATTTCAGAAGAAGGTCTGTCAAAAACATTTTCTCCATTAATGAATAGGTTTTTACTGGAAATATGAGTTCCGTTAACCTCCAATATCCGCTCCAGGCATCCGGCTCTTAACACTATAGTATCTCCCTTTTCTACGATTTCATACCTGTCATTTGATCGCAACCCTGAATCATCCTTTGATGAAAATTGCGCCCATGTTGAAATTGATCCCGCTGACAGAAGAACGGCAATCAAAAGAATACAAAATCCATTTAGCTTGTTATTCATTATGAAAATTAAATTAAATGTTATTAAGATGTCATAGACGATTAAAATTTACATTATATGCTCTCTCCGACCTGGCGTATAAAAAAACGAAACGCTTCAAATATATACGCGGAACAAATATAAAGCGCCTTTACCAGTGTTTTTGACAGATTAGATTTTCTAAGTCGCACCAATGTCCGGGGTAAAATATTTTTATAAATTGTATACCTGGAATGCCCAGAATAATCAGGACAGTTTTTACCAAAAGGTTCAAACCAATATTCCGTTACCTCCCGTGGCAGGCAAAAATATTATCCGTCTGTCCCCATCCGACAGTACCATTATTGCGGTGAGTAATACAATTCACTTTCCGGTCAGCCCGGGGGAACCTATTTTTTTATCATCCGTACCGGGGAAACCGTGATAAACAAAAAAGTGATCAAAGCGAATTAAAATTAAATTTGTCAAACCGCAACCTGAGGGTTCATTCCGGCCGCGGTCGGTACCCGACGCAGGAGGGTCCGCCTTAGAAGGCAGTAATATTTTGGCGGGACGGAGTCCGCGGGAAGAACATAGGAAGTCCGAGGTCAGGAGACTTCGGACAGCGGGTCTGGTATTGGTTAGTTTCGTTGCCACAACCTGAATTTGCATGGTGGTTATTAATTCAATAAAATGACAAGATGATAAAAACAATATTTACCTGCTCTATTATGCTATTGGTTAATATGGCATGTGGTGATAAACCCTTTTTTGCTAAATCAGTAAAAAGCTTTTGGGTCGAAAACCAAAGTGATCATCTTATCATGACGCTAAGAAGTTACCAGTATCCTGATACCACAATTCCAGATGCTCAAAATGAACTTGGGGGAATCTTGGCAGGAGAAAAGGCGCCTTATGACTACGATATAAAGAATTGGCCAGAGCTATTTGATCAATTACCAAAAGACACCTTATCTGTTTTCATTTTCCATGCAGATACAATTGCAAAATATAGTTGGCAGGAGATTCGATCAGGATATAAGATATTAAAGCGATATGATTTAAGTCAGAAAGACTTGGAAAATATGAATGGAACAATCAAGTATCCTTAAGCCGTATTACATTACTAATAAAATACAGAATATGAATAAATATATATTAGCCATAGCACTTTTCTTTATTAGCACATATTGTTTTTCCCAGGAGATCCCCTCCGGCAGTTGCGGTTTGCTGATGACCTACGATGCCGCCGGTAACCGCATTAAAAGAGAGTATTATTGCAACAACGGCAGTAACCGGATTGCCAACCCGGAATTGGCTAAACAGCAAGAAGCCGCGAGCGCCGGTTTTGAAGAAGTGGAGGCTTTTTTCTCCGCAGTGTCTCAACTCGGGGCCCTGTGTGTTGGCTGGACGCTGCGGTAGGCGGAGAGTGGGCGTATTTGTTTTGAAGTAATATTTG
>CAZFGP010000117.1:0-14462 GCA_964518685.1 uncultured Terrimonas sp. | reverse complement strand
TTTCCCTTGTTAACGGAAAACGTGTCGGGAAGGATGCCCAACTTTGTATTACCAACCCTGAAGTGGTTAAAGTGGCTATCCAGACTGTTTTTGACTGGATTCAGACCTACCCGGAAGCAAATGTGTTTTCAATAGACCCGAATGACGGTAAGGGTTATTGCGAATGCGAAAAATGTGTGGCAATGGATGAAAAATATGGAAGCCGTGCAGGTACCTTACTCCATTTTGTAAATCAGATTGCCAAAGAAGTTGCAAAAAATTATCCTCAAAAGATGCTTCAAACGCTGGCTTATGCCTACACCGTTGATCCTCCAAAAGATATACTTCCGGCAGAAAATGTTATGATCCGGCTATGCCATTATGAATATTGTTCGTCCCATCCGATTGAAAACTGCCCGGCAAACGAACCATTTTACAAAATTGTAAATCAATGGAAAGAGATTGCGCCTGGGAGGTTAACGGTATGGGATTATTTTAATAATTTCAGGAATTTAATGATGCCTTTTCCTGATTTAAATGTGTTTTCTCCCGATGTTAAGTTTTATATGGACAATGGTGTAAAGGGATTATTTTGTGAAGGTAATCCATATTGGGGTGGTGAATTTGCAGAATTGCGATCCTGGGTTTTGGCCCAATTAATGTGGAACCCCGAAAAAGAGGGGAAAGCTTTAATCAATGAGTTTGTGAATGGGGTATATGGCTCCGCAGCGCCATATATTTCTGAATATATCCGATTACTTCATGAGCAAGTTGAACCGGATATGCACTTAAATATTTTTGCTCAACCATGGGATGTAAGTTATCTTAAACCTGACTTTATTAAAAAGGCTGATAGCTTATTTTCCAGAGCGAGAACTGTTGTTGTGGGAAATACTGTGTGGTCTGAACAAGTAGAATGGGCATACTTGCCTATCTTATGGGTGAAGCTTTATGATTTTTCTGATGGTGGTACTAACCTGATGAAAAGAGAAGAAATACCCGAAGCAGTTACCAGGTTCAGGGATGAGGCAAAACAACGTAAAATAGAACAACTGGTGGGGAGTTTGAGGCTTAATAGAGAAACTACTGAGGGATTCATTGATGAGGTACAAAGTGTTTTGAAAACAGAGTTTTATACAGATTGGCAGATTATAGGTCCTTTTGAAAACAAAGATAATAAAGGACTGATTACTGTTTTTCCTCCTGAAATTGAGATTAACCAGGAGAAGGTTTATCGGGGCGCGGATGAAAAAGAAGTATCTTGGAAAAATTATAGTGATTCTTCCAATGGTTTTGTCAATTTGAAAAATGTTTTTGATTATACTCCTGCAGTGGCTTATGCCTATAAAGTTATTGAATCATCTGAAAATTCAATACAGAAATTTACGGTTGGAAATACTATGAATGGGATCAAAATTTGGATAAACGGCAACCTTGTTTTTCAACGACAGACCGGAGAAGATCGTGTTCCAAACCGGTTTTATTTTGATACTCGTTTGCAAAAGGGTGAGAACAAGGTGTTAATTAAGGTTGATTGGCGTGGTAAGCGTAGGTGGGGATTTCATTTTGGTAAAGTAAATGAATAAGGTGAATACCTATTATATCAAAATAGACAAAGAGAAGTATTGGTTGACGTATTATTTAAGATTTTAATAAATTTAGAATGAAAAGTAGAAGGGATTTTTTCAAACTCGCTGGTATTTCTGGGATGAGTGCCATGGGTTTATTCAGCTTGAAAGGAAGGGGATTGGAGTCGGTTAATTATAAACCTGACCGGATTAAAGGTGAGTTTTCGAAACCGAATTTTCAACGGTTTAATATGTCGGGCTATGCAGCACCTCCCATAAATAAAGTCAGAATTGGTTTTATCGGGACCGGAGGCCGGGGAACAGATTTAGTGTTTAGAATAAGCTATATTGATGGAATAGAAATAAAGGCACTATGTGATTTGTTACCGGAACGCGCCAAAGCAGCAAAAGAAAAAATAAAATTGTCTGGGTACTCCCCAGATATTTACGCTGGTGACGAAGAGGTATGGATGAAAATGTGCAAGCGTGAAGATATTGATTTAATCTATATAGCTACGCCGTGGCCTTTACACACCTCAATGGCGGATGTTGCGTGATCAATTCAGCTTACACGATAGATGCGCTCTACACCGTTGGAATGACAAAGGAAGCTGACATGATCCTCGATGCCATGCAGAAGCGGCAGAAAAATGGAGTTTTTGCGAATGGTGGTGGATTCCAAAACGGTTTTGTTGACCGCATGGGACTGGGCGCTGAAGTGTACGACTGGAAGGGTGGTACTGCCGGTTATGAAGGGAACCTTGTTTATTGCTGGATTTACCTACATTTCGATGTTAAGAAAGGAATTTTTGCCTGGGAATTAAATAGAGTAATTGAAACATAAATAACAATTTTAATCGGCAAACCCTGAATAGGAAATGGCATTTGAATTTATGAAAAATAATTTTAAACTATTTATTTTATTGGTATCTGTTTTTTTGATGGCTCCATTATCTGGTTTATTTTCCCAAGTACAAACAATTAAGCCTTGGACGTATTGGTGGTGGATGGGAAGTGCAGTTAATAAAACTGATATTCAAGAAGAACTTCACAATTTTAAAAATGCAGGTATTGGCGGGGTTCACATCGTTCCCATATACGGAGTTAAAGGTTATGAGGATCAGTTCAAGGAATTTTTAAGTCCTGAATGGGTAGAGGTTTATAAATACACTTTAGACGAAGCAAAAAAAATAGGACTTGGTGTTGATATCACCACAGGAACCGGGTGGCCTTTTGGTGGGCCTAACGTTACACTTGAGATGGCAGCCAGGAAGTTGGAACATCGCAGAAATGAATTTACGGATACACCAACCTTACAGAAAGTAAAAAGAGCTGCGCCAGGTGGGGAAGGTTATGTTTTAAATCCGTTCAGTAAACAGGATATGGGACAATATTTGGGTAGATTCGACAGTACTATCACTAAATTTAAGTCCTTAAGATCTTTTTATTATGATTCTTATGAAGTTTATCATGCAAATTGGACGAGAGATTTACTCCGGGAATTTAATAATAGAAGAGGATATAATCTACAGTCGGTAAGTGAGTTATTTTCGGATAAGAATCGGGGTTTAAACCAAGACCTCGTCAGAATAGATTATCAGGAAACATTGTCAGAGTTGCTTTTAGAATCAAGTGAAAAATGGGCGCAGTGGTGTGAGAAAAACGGTTTTAAAAGCCGTTATCAAGCCCATGGGGCACCTGGAAACATATTAGACCTATACGCAATTAGCAGCATTCCCGAGACCGAGTCTTTCGGTAGCAGCGCATTCCCGATTCCCGATCTGCGAATTGATGAGGATTATCCCGGTAAAACAAATGGACGGCCTGATGTTTTAACGATGAAATTTGCCTCTTCCGCTGCTAATCTTTCTGGCAAATCATTAGTAAGCTCAGAAACTTGTACTTGGCTTGCTGATCATTTTAAGGTTTCACTATCACAGGTAAAGCCACAGGTGGATGAATTATTTACCAGTGGGATTAATCATATATTTTTTCACGGTACCACCTATTCCCCTAAAATGGAGCAATACCCTGGCTGGCTTTTTTATGCTTCAACCAATTTTGGGGTTACTTCACATTTTCACAAGGAATTTCCATTATTGAATAAGTATATAACCAACTGCCAAAGAATTTTACAAAGCGCTGCACCGGATAATGATGTGTTAGTCTATTTCCCAATTCGAGATATATGGGCAGATGTTCAATCAGCCAAAGATGGGATACATGGTCTTGACGTACATAGCCCGGAGAATTGGCTTTACCCATTTCCGTTTGGTAGAATAGCTTCAGAAATGAAGGATGAAGGGTTTACTTTTGATTTTATATCTGATGCCTTTCTGGAGAAAATTGAGGTAAAAAATCGTAAGATTTCAATTTCAAATCGAACGTATAAGGCTTTGGTTGTTCCTTTTTGCTCTTATATGCCAGGCAAAACATTAAATCTGATATTGAACCTTGCTCAACAAGGTGTTGTTGTGATTTTTGACAAAGATTTACCCGAAAACTCTACTGGGTATTCGAATTATTTGCTTAACTCTAAAATATTTGAAAAAAACAAAGAGCATTTAGGGAAGATTAAAAATTGTATCATTACTGGTAATGTGAGCAAAGAATTAAAAAATAAAGGAATAAATAATGAAATGATTGCAAAACAAGGCTTAGCGTTTATTCGTAAAAGGGAAGATAAGAGGCGAATTTATTTTGTTGCTAATTTAAAAGATCAATTTAGAGACGACTGGATTGAACTGAATTCCTCAGAAGAAGGGGTTTATACGTTTTATGATCCGTTGACAGAGGAAAGAAAGCATCTTACAACGCGAAAGGAAAAAGATAAGACTTATATCTATTTGAGACTTTTACCAGGACAATCTTGTTTTGTGTTTGAAGATAGGAAGGGAATAACCGCTACGGAGAAAATACCTGTAGCTGAGTTTAAGGAATTCAAAATTAATACAAGTTGGAATTTGCAGTTTTTAGACGGGCTGCCAGTCTATAAAGCGGTTTATAAATTGGATTCTCTACAATCGTGGACCAGTTTAAGCGACACTGCTTCTTTTTTCTCGGGAAGGGCTTTATATTCCGGCATGGTACATATACCCGACTCCTTATTGATAAAAAAAGAACTTATTTTACACCTTGGAGATGTAAGAGAATCTGCCAACATTAAAATTAATAATCAATTCATCGGTACAGTATGGAGTTTGCCTTTTGAAATTAGAATTCCAGAGAAAGTTCTCAAGCCCGGTGAGAACAAACTGGATATTGAAGTCACAAATCTGTCTGCTAATTATATGAGGGTATTTGACAAAAAACATCCGGAGTGGAAGAAGTTTTATAATATCAATTTCGTTAATATTAATGGGCGTCCTTTCAATACTAACGCTTGGGAACCTATGCCTTCTGGATTTAATTCAGATAACCTGTCTATACGTTACAGGTAATTGATAACTAATATAATTCTTTCCAAGTAGATGGTTCAGGTTGGGTTTAGTATGATTTTATTCGTCAACTTAAGAAAGAAGCGGAAAAGTGAAGTCGGCATTTATCATAACTTTCGGTATAAAGGGGAACCATCGGACGCATTTCGGCAGAACAAAACTAAATGAAACTTAAAATCTATTTATAAACTTCAATAAAATTGTCCGACCTATGGAGGGCCTGATTATGCAGGATTAAAATCAGATTTGATAATTTCTATTCCTAAAATATTAATTATGCGCATTTTTTTATTTCTTTTTTCGGTATTTGCCATTAGTTCCTGTTCTGTGAATCATCATTTAATCAAAAATGGACAAAGTAAGTATAAGATATTTGTCTCAAAAAACGCTATCGCGTCTGAGAAATATGCAGCCGAAGAACTGCAGAAATATCTCTATGAAATCAGTGGGTGCAAACTGAGGATTGTTCATCAATCTGAAGAAAAGGACAGAACAATTTATGTCGGTTTCAAAGACGCTCCTGCTTCAGTTATGAGAGACATTAAACCTGAAAACTTCGGAAATGAGGAGTATATTATCTCTTCTGAAGGGAAAGACCTGTTGATTGCCGGAGGTGAAACACGTGGAACTCTGTATGGCGTTGTGGGTTATTTATCAGATCATTTAGGCTGCAAATGGTATACAAAAAATGTTTCTAAAATTCCAATACAAAAATCAATCTCATTACCCAAAACTAAAGACCGTCAAAAACCGGCGATGGAGGAGTATCGTTTCACAAGGTGGAATGAAGCATATGATACTTTATTTTCTATCCATAATAGAATTAACGGATTCGCTGTTGGCGAGGAGTTAGGCGGATCATATGAGTTTTATCCCTTCGGACATACCTACGATCTGTTGGTTCCCCCTGAAAAATACTTCAATTCACATCCCGAATTTTTTTCGCTTGTTAACGGGAAGCGTGTAGGTAAGGATGCTCAACTTTGTATTACCAATCCTGAAGTGGTAAAGGTGGCTACCAATACTGTTTTTGACTGGATTCAGACACATCCCGAGACAAAAACCTATTTTGTGGCCCCTAATGACGGTAAAGGCTATTGCGAATGCGATAAATGTGTAGCCATGGATATAAAATACGGAAGCCGTGCAGGTACCTTACTCCATTTTCTAAATCAGATTGCAGGAGAGGTTGGAAAAAAATATCCGGACAAGAAGCTTATAACCTTTGCCTATGCTTATACAGTAGATCCGCCAAAAAATATCCGGCCGGCTGAAAATGTTATCATTATGCTTTGTCACTATGAGTATTGTTCAGCACATCCTATTGAGGTTTGCGCGGAAAATAAACCGTTTTATGATATTCTTAATCAATGGAAAGAGCTTGCCCCTGGAAGGTTAATGGCCTATGATTACTGCACCAATTTTAGAAATTTATTGATGCCTTTTCCTGACTTACGTGTATTAGCACCCGATATAAAATTTTATCTGAATAATGGTGTTAAGGGATTGTTTTATGAAGGCCATCCCCTGCCTGGCGCTGAATTTGCAGAATTGCGACTCTGGGTCATTGCTCAGTTGATGTGGAATCCGGAAAAAGATGCACAGGCTTTAATTGATGAATTTGTGGATGGAGTATATGGTCCTGCGGCGCCATATATTTCTGAATATATCCGTTTGCTTCATAATGAAGTTAATCCGCAAACTGTTCGCTTAAATATTTTTGATCAGCCGTGGTTCGAAAATTATCTCAATTCGGATATGGTATCAAAGGCTGATAGCTTGTTCGCCAGAGCGAGAACTGTTGTTGAGGGGAGTACGGAGTGGTCTGAGCAGGTTGATAGGGCATACCTGCCTATTTTGTGGCTGAAGCTTTTCAATTTTTGCGATGGAGAAACCAACTTTATAAAAAGAGAGGAAGTGCCAGAGGCTTTGCAAAAATTTAGGGAGCTAACCAGCCGTCATAAGATTGAACAATTAGTTACATCTGTGAGGGTTAAAAGAGAAACTACTGAGGGATTCATTGATGAGGTACAAAGTGTTTTGAAAACAGAGTTTTATACAGATTGGCAGATTATAGGTCCTTTTGAAAACAAAGATAATAAAGGACTGATTACTGTTTTTCCTCCTGAAATTGAGATTAACCAGGAGAAGGTTTATCGGGGCGCGGATGAAAAAGAAGTATCTTGGAAAAATTATAGTGATTCTTCCAATGGTTTTGTCAATTTGAAAAATGTTTTTGATTATACTCCTGCAGTGGCTTATGCCTATAAAGTTATTGAATCATCTGAAAATTCAATACAGAAATTTACGGTTGGAAATACTATGAATGGGATCAAAATTTGGATAAACGGCAACCTTGTTTTTCAACGACAGACCGGAGAAGATCGTGTTCCAAACCGGTTTTATTTTGATACTCGTTTGCAAAAGGGTGAGAACAAGGTGTTAATTAAGGTTGATTGGCGTGGTAAGCGTAGGTGGGGATTTCATTTTGGTAAAGTAAATGAATAAGGTGAATACCTATTATATCAAAATAGACAAAGAGAAGTATTGGTTGACGTATTATTTAAGATTTTAATAAATTTAGAATGAAAAGTAGAAGGGATTTTTTCAAACTCGCTGGTATTTCTGGGATGAGTGCCATGGGTTTATTCAGCTTGAAAGGAAGGGGATTGGAGTCGGTTAATTATAAACCTGACCGGATTAAAGGTGAGTTTTCGAAACCGAATTTTCAACGGTTTAATATGTCGGGCTATGCAGCACCTCCCATAAATAAAGTCAGAATTGGTTTTATCGGGACCGGAGGCCGGGGAACAGATTTAGTGTTTAGAATAAGCTATATTGATGGAATAGAAATAAAGGCACTATGTGATTTGTTACCGGAACGCGCCAAAGCAGCAAAAGAAAAAATAAAATTGTCTGGGTACTCCCCAGATATTTACGCTGGTGACGAAGAGGTATGGATGAAAATGTGCAAGCGTGAAGATATTGATTTAATCTATATAGCTACGCCGTGGCCTTTACACACCCCAATGGCGGTTTTTGCTATGCAACATGGAAAACATGTAGCTACGGAAGTTCCTGCAGCTACAACTGTTGAGGATTCCTGGAGACTGGTAGAGGCTTCAGAAAAAAACAAAAGGCATTGTATTATGCTTGAAAATACCTGTTATGATTCTTTTGAGTTGTTAACCCTGAATATGGCGCGAAATGGTTTTTTTGGAGAAATAGTGCATGGCGAAGGTGCATACATTCATCAGATTGGTGAAAGGCTGTTTCATAGAGGGAATAGAAATGAGAGATGGCGTTTGAAACAAAATATTGGTAGAAACGGTAATTTATACCCAACTCATGGGCTCGGACCACTTGCCCAGATTATGAAAATCAATCGGGGAAATAAAATGGATTATTTGGTTTCCACCTCTACGAAAGATTTTATGATGAATGATATTGCCAAAAAACTGGCAAATTCTGATGAGTATTATAAACAATATGTAGATGTTCCTTATAGAGGCAACATGAATACTACTACTATTGCTACAACAGCAGGTCAAACTATAATGCTTCAGCATGACATTACCTCTCCCAGGCCTTCTTCACATATTCATCAGGTTAGCGGTACAAAGGCTTTTGCCCAGCATTATCCTCTGCCGGCCCGGATAGCTATCGGGCATGGCGATTTTATTTCAGAGGATAAATTTAAGAAAATTGAAGAGCAATATAATCCACCAATTATTCGCCAAATGTGGGATATTGCTTTGAAAATTGGTGGACATGGAGGCATAGATTTTTTATTGAACTGGAGGTTGATAGACTGCTTAAGAAATGGATTGCCTGTTGATATGGATGTTTATGATGCAGCATCCTGGAGTGTTATTGGGCCTTTAAGTGAATGGTCTGTTGCCAATCGGTCTGCCCCTATTGACATTCCGGACTTTACAAATGAAAATTGGAAAACAAATTTACCCCATGATATTTCTCTGGTGGGCGGAGCGACAACCGGGGTTAAGGCATGGTGAAAGAAGGTACTTAAATGAAATTGTTTTATGAATACAAGCGTATCCATTATGCTGAGGATGATTATTTTGACAATACTGTTTTTTCTTGTAAAAAATACAAATGGACAGCATGTAATTGAAGGGATTCATTATCAAACCGGATATCCTGTTCAGGTAATTGTTAATAACGGAATAATTGAAAATGTCGTCACTTTGGATAAGGCTGTTGATGATCATCCGGTATATATTGCTCCTGGACTTTTTGACAATCAGGTGAATGGATATGCTGGAATATCCTCTTCTTTTGGAGAGACATACCTTACATATGAGGGAATTGAAAAATCCACAGAAGAACTGTGGAAAGAAGGTGTTACAACCTATCTTCCAACTTTAACCACCAACAGTATTGAAGTATTAACCCGTAACTTCAAATTACTTTCTAAAGCTTTGAATGATAAAAAGCTATTGGGTTCTATCCCCGGTTTTCATTTAGAAGGACCATATATTAGTTCTGAGGATGGGTATCGTGGTTCTCATCCTGCACAATTTATAAAACCACCTGATTGGGAAGAGTTTTTGAAACTTTATAAAGCGTCCGGTGATCGTATTTTTCAGATAACCATGGCTCCCGAAACTGAGGGGGCTTTGGACTTTATCTCAAATTGTAGTCGAAAGGGGATTGTGGTTGCGTTAGGTCATCACAATGCAGATATGAGGACTGTATCTGCTGCTATTGATCGGGGTGCGAAAATTGCTACACATTTTGGTAATGGAGCAGCTAATATGATAAATCGGCACAATAATCCTTTATGGCCCCAACTTGCAGATGACAGGTTGAATATTAGTATTATATGTGACAGTTTCCATTTGCTTCCTGAGGAAATTCGCGTGTTTTATAAAGTGAAAGGGTCTGAAAAAACTATAATCACCTCTGATGTGACACAGTTTGCCACACTTGGTCCTGGTATTTATAAAACATCAACTGGCGAAGAACTTGAGCTAACTACAGATAGAATGTTGCGCTATCCCGCACAAGATGTACTGTATGGTTCCGTATCTTCAATATCAAAGGGTGTTGGTTATGTAATGCGGACCACTGGCTGTACGTTGGGCGAGGCTTTCCGAATGGCGAGTAGCAACCCGGCGCGGTTGTATAATCTTAATGATCGGGGAGTTTTAGAGCCTGGGAAACGTGCAGATATCATACTGTTTACAATAAAAGACTATCAGTTAGATATCAAAAAAACCTGGGTTCAGGGAAAATTAGTGTATGAGAAATAGGGATGATTAGTGCTGCTGAATAAAATTTGTATTAGGGTTACGTTATAAAAAACCGAACATAGTTAACTGGATTATTATTCTGTTTTTTAGAATTATTATTATGGGACTTATCGAGATATTTGACTGAAACAGTTAAAACGTTGTTATCCAACGATGTTCTATTACTGGACTGTTTTTAAATATGTTTGATAATATGGTGCGAAGTGAGAGCTTTACCTACGGTTCTGTGAGAATCTCACGGCTGAAATGCTAGGGATTACTCGGTAGTTATTATAAAAAGGGAGTTCCGGGAGTGACGCCATATGCCCTCACCCGGGAACGCCCATATTAAATATTGTAGAAACCCTAATAATGTATTCATGAAGATACTAAAATTTGCTTCATTATGGCTGCTGTGTTGCTGGATTACCAATATTGTCACTGCAGGAGAGATCGTATTGGAAAACGAGCATTACCGCTACCAGATAAAAGACAATGGTGTTAACCTGGCCTTTATAGACAAGCTTAGCGGTAAAAACTATCTTTCACAAGCCGCTATTTCTTATTGCGCAAGTATTCTTGTAGAAGGAGAAAAACATCCGGTCAGCAAGGTACATTATGATGCATCAGGGTTTTTAACACTCGACTTTGCCCCCTTTCCTGTAACAGCGTTCATTAAAATATCCAAAGACAGTGATGCGGTATTTTGGGAGATTGTGGAGGTGAAAGGGAATATTGAATCACTTGTTTTCCTAGATATTCCACTTGACCTGCAACGCTTACCGAGCGAGCCATTTGCTGTGTGCGCTCTTGCTCTCAACATTCAAACCGAAGTAAAGCAACTCCCTGCGCTTCAAAACCACCTGGATGCCCGGGCACACAGCCGCTTTGGCCTTACCGGCGCCAAGGTGGCAGTAGTGGCTGTACCACAAAAAGAGATATTGCCAGCCATCAGGAATATCATGTCTAATGCAAAGGATATCCCGGCTTCCACCGCCGGCGGGGCCTGGGCCCAGCTTTCAAAAGAGGGATATGGCTCCTACCTGATGAACTTCGGAACACTTACAGAAAATTACGCGGAGGAATGGATTGACTATTGCAAAAGCGTTGGCTTTAACCAGATTGATCACCACGGCGGAAACTCCAATTTTTTCCTTTTCGGGAGCTTTGAATTGAATAAAGAAAAATGGCCCGACGGGTGGAAAGGTTTTAAACGGCTCAATGATAAGCTGCATCAGAACGGGATTTCTTCTATCTTCCATACCTATGCTTTTTTTATTGACAAACAATCTTCTTTTGTAACACCTGTGCCCCATCCCGACCTGGCATCATTCAGGACATTTACCCTTGCTGAACCGATAAATGATGCTGCCGATGAAATTGTAGTAAATGAGTCTACTGCAGATATTTCGCTGTTCACAGGTTTTCATTTTCCTAATAGTTTAACCTTAAAAATAGGTAGTGAACTGATAGAGTTCAGCGGTGTATCCAAAACCATTCCTTTCAAGTTCACAGGTTGTAAACGGGGCGTTAATGGTACTAAAGCTTCCAGTCATGAAAAAGGACAAGTTGCAGATCATTTAAAGGAACTTTTTGGACGGTTTGTGCCCCAACCCGAAACAAAATTGTTTGATGAGGTAGCAAAGCGAACCGCCGATATAGTGAACGACTGCGGGTTTGACGGAATTTATTTCGATGCCATTGACGGAAGCGATATATTGGGTGGCATAGAGAATTACTGGTACTACAGCACCAAATTCCTCTTTGCAGTAGCCGGCAAGTTGAAAAAGCCGGTGGGAATGGAAATGAGCGCAATGTCTCATTTCTGGTGGCACTACCGTTCCCGCTGGCAGGCATGGGATGTACCACGGCGCGGATATAAAAAATTTGTGGATATACATGTCTCCTCCCTGAAGTCGGAAGAAGAAGATCATGGATACTGGCGGGGGCATACCCCGCAGTTTAACCGCTATGCGCCATTAACAAACGGAGGATTGCTGTTGCCGCTTCATTTAGGATGGTGGCATCATTTTACATGGGACCCGCCAAATACAGAATTTCTATTTCCGGATGATGTGGAATACCTGGGCTGTAAAATGATCGGCAACAATGCAGGACTTTCTATGGCCAGTGGTTATCAAAAAAAGGATATAGAGGGAAATCCTTCCTTCAAACGTCTGAATGCCATTATCAAACAATACGAAACATTAAGGCAGCAGCGATATTTTAGCGAGAAGGTAAAGCGGCTGCTCAGGGAACCGGGCAGGGAATTTACCCTGTTCAGGCAATCCAACGGGCAATGGAATTTCAAGCCCGCAACCTACCAGAAACACCTGTTTAATGGTGATGACGATTCCCGGCAATGGAAGGTACAAAACCAATTTGCCGCCCAGCCGTTGAAGCTGCGCATACAGACGCAAATGTCGGTAATGCCTTATCATGATCCGGCTGCCATAACAGTTGCTGAATTTTCTGATCCCAATGAATTTGGAGAGAAACGCACAGCGAAGGGCGTAACCGGAACTGTTGATATAGCTGCAAGTGATAAAGAACGGCCCGGAAATCTTGCTTCTTTCAAGGCCTATAGCGCAGGACTGTCTCCTCAAAAGGGTTCCTGGCTGAAGCTGGAAAAGAAATTTGAACCCTGGGCAAACCTTGAAAAGAATAAGGGGTTGGGCGTATGGGTAAAAGGAGATGGCAACGGGCAGCTGCTGAACCTCCGGCTGGAAACGCCGGAGCACCTTTCCGCCGGCGTTCGGGGCGATCATTATATCAAAGTAGATTTTAAAGGATGGAAATATTTTGAATTGGTGGAGCTTGAATCCTCTGCATTCACGGATTACCTGTGGCCGGGTTCAGAGATCATAAAGGATACCAAAGTAAAAGACCTGTTTGTGTACAAATCCTACCTGCACTCTGTTCAATATGACAAGGTAGATAAGCTCCAGCTGTGGTACAATAA
This sequence comes from uncultured Terrimonas sp., assembly GCA_964518685.1. Classification (GTDB taxonomy): domain Bacteria; phylum Bacteroidota; class Bacteroidia; order Chitinophagales; family Chitinophagaceae; genus Agriterribacter. The sequence continues at coordinate 1,261 of CAZFGP010000117.1, read as the reverse complement.
TCTTCCGGAAGGAAGGGAAGTAGGCTGTATCATTTCACCGGTAAAGGCGCTCCCCCTCGTATCGTATAAAGTGGAAAATCCGGTTATAACGGTCAACGGCAAAAAGATCATGTTTCCTGTTACCCTGGAGTCGGGAATGTATCTCGAATTCAATTCGGCTATAGATTGCAAATTATACGATTCCAAAGGAGGCTTTATAAAAGAGGTGAAACCAGCGGGAGTTGTTCCTGCCTTGCTGGCAGGTGAAAATACAGTTGCTTTTTCCTGCGAAGGACGAAAAGATATCAATCCTCGTGTATCAGTAACCGTTATTAATCACGGAGCGCCGCTTCCTGAAGCGCTGAATATGTAATGGGCTCCAATGCCCGGCTGGGAATGATCATTTTGAACGGACTGGAAGGCCCTATTCACATAAATGGCAAGCTTTATAGTTTTAACGGTGCAATGCCCAGATTCCGGGATATATTTTCAGACGAAGAAATTGAGGGCATCATGGATTATTTGCATAATTCATTTGCTCCTGCTGATCCAAAACTTTCTTACGGGCGTCTGCCGGTTAAGCCGGAAGAAATTAAGGTGCTCAGAAATAAAAAGCCGGCTATAACACTTACAGAACAATCTTTGTTAGAGATATGTGACATTGATAGATGATAAACTGTTCAATATAGATTTTTTCCTTCCGGCAGATTGGGTGGCCCTGTAATGGCGGTATTTTGTATCCGGGCCAGACCTGCCGCCTTGTTTTTATTTGTCTTTCATACCTGTATTCTTTCATACCTGTATTATTTTATTGGGTAATCCTATGCCACCCAATTACTCACAAAATCAACCACTCCCACGGCTTCCGTGCTTTCAGGCATCGGGAAATTTTCTGTTCCCGAATAAACCACAAATTTATGAGTGGCTCCGATGTCTTTGCAACCGTTGAAGAAACCTTTGGTTAGGGTAGGCGCAGCCGATCTTTTTATCTCTATCGCCCGGCGTTGCTTTTGCGGACCCTCCAAAATCAAGTCTATTTCAGTAAGATTCCATTTTTTTTCTACCGTCCGTTAATTTTCCCCTGCTGTCCGAAGCCTCCGACTTCGGATTTATTATTTTCTCCCGCAGACGCCGTCTCCTCCGAAACAGTTCCTTCGAATAAAAACCTGTCCGGTTGCGGTTCGAAGATCATTGATTCATAAGCGCTCAAACCGGACATGTTAGCGCCTTTCTATAACTTACACATGAACCCCGGGATCCGGTTGCGGTTCTGACCTTCGGT
>CAZFGP010000116.1:0-14803 GCA_964518685.1 uncultured Terrimonas sp. | reverse complement strand
AGCGCCTTATTTTCGAAAAAGAAAAATTAGAATACAGCTAACGGAATCGTATAGATTGGTAGGTAAAGTGAATACGGGATGAAGTATTATTATTTATTTGTAACGCTATTATGTTTAGCAGGATTTAATTGTTTAGCCCAGAGACCCGCTCAGGGACCTGTTTCAAACAAGAAGTATACGCCCAAAAAATTGGGATACGAGTTGTTTTGGGAGGATCAGTTTAATGGCGATAAGTTGGATACTACAAAATGGGGTGTTCGTGGTATTGGACCTCGTGCATTAGGATTTATATCCCCGGAAGCGGTGAAGGTAGAAAATGGGTATCTTAAACTGTTTGCTTTGAAAAAAGGCGATAGTATGCTTGTCAGCGCGGTGGGCACACAGAACAGGTTTATGACCAGGTATGGTTATTTCGAATGCAGGGCGCAGCTCCAGCATTCACCTGGGGTATGGGGTGCTTTTTGGTTGCAATCGCCCCTGCTTTCAAATGGAGATGATCCTTCCTTGTTTGGGGCCGAAATTGATGTTATGGAGTTTTTTAAAAAACTGGGTACAGATATTGTTTCGCATAATGTATGGTGGGGGCCTTATGGTCCCAACCAACATACTACCCGCGGCATGCAGAGCTACCTGAAGGGCGTGAGCAAAGGCTTTCATAAGTTTGCCTTAGAATGGACTCCTGAAAAGTATATTTTTTATATTGACGGCTATAAGTTTTATGAAGTCATAAAAGGGATATCCCAAATTGATCAATATATCATTTTAAGCATGGAGATCCCTGGCAAAATGGAGGACCTGGAATACACTGTATTTCCCGATGTGTTTATAGTGGATTATGTAAGGGTATATAAAAAGAGTTTTTAAATACTTTTTCCGAAAAAAAACATTAGGGAAATATGCGTTGAGCAAAAGATGTTTAATAATCTTTTTTATCTTGGGAGGATGGACTGGATGAAGCAAATTGTCCGGCTAAAATTAAAACGACTATAAGCCATTTATGAAAAGGAACAATCGGATCACCCGGCGTAAACTTCTTAGAAACTCTATGCTTATAGGAATGGCCGGAACCTTACCTCCCTGGGTTAAGGGGGTTGACGCAGAGAAAGATTCTGAAAAATCATTTCAGGACGGAATCATTACAGCGGAAAATCGCAAACCAGGTACCTCCGATTGGCAACTGACCTATGTTCGCTCTCATAATTACCGTTCGGAAATTATTGAAGGGTATTGCTCTCACACAAGCGTAAGCGCTGGAGAGGACTTAGGTATTTTTGTAAGCGCTGATCAGCCCTCCACGGTGTCAATTAATATTTACCGGATGGGATATTACGGAGGTAAAGGAGGGCGCCACATGACGACTTTGGGGTCTTTTACTGTGAAGCCCCAGCACACGCCACCGGTGGGCGAACACAGATTGCGGGAGTGCAAATGGCAAAGAACCGCCACAATAAAAATTCCGGCAGAATGGGTGAGCGGCGTTTATCTGGGTAAGCTTTCGTGTAAGGAACATCGTTATGAAAGCTACATTATTTTTGTAGTAAGGGATAGCCGTAGAGCCGATATCATTGTACAAACAAGCGATAATACATGGCAGGCCTATAATAAATGGCCGGATAATTATTCTCTTTACGATACCGATCCTCCGGTTCGGGTTTGGAATTCGACTACATGGATAAGCAGCGACAGACCCTATGGCTGGTATCCGCAGGTAGTTGACCAGCCTTTGTCACAAGGTTCAGGAGAATTTTTATTATGGGAATACCCCTTATGTTTTTGGTTGGAGCAGCAGGGCTATGATGTTACTTATTGTTCAAATGTGGACACCCATACTAATCATGCTAAATTAAATCGTGCAAAATGTTTCTTCTCGGTTGGACACGATGAGTACTGGAGTCTTGAAATGTATGAAAATGTACAGTCTGCAATTAAAAATGGTTTAAACGTTGGTTTCTTGTGCGGCGATTCAGTGACAGCGGTGATCCCTCTGAATCAGTTGAATGATGAAGGACGCCCTTCCCGGATAATTCGTCGTACCGGTATGTTTGGCGGAATTATCGAGGAAGACAGAAAGATATTCCAGGAGATGAGTTCGGGGTGGGGTTATGATATATTGCATGAACGCTGGGAAAAGCATGGGCCGAGCCAGGCATTGATGGTAGGCGGCCGAACCACTTATCCGGGAAATGGTACAGGGGACTGGATTGTACAAAATGAAAAACACTGGATATTTGAGGGTACAGGAATGAAAAATGGTGATTGTATTCCCGGACTGGTAGGTTGGGAATTTGCCAGCGATCCGCCGCAAAGTGTGCCGGGTATTGAAATACTTGCTGCAGGCGATGTTATGCGGGCGGATTATTCCACTTCATCTTATGCGTCAACCATCTATCCGGGACCAAAAGGAAACTGGGTTTTCAATGCAGCGACAATTTTCTGGTCAATTGGGTTATCTCAGCCGCCGGGCTTTGATTTTCCCTATACGCATTTAGGCCGTCCACATGGACCAGATGAGCGGGTTCAGAAAATTACAATTAATTTTCTAAAACGTTGTGGAGTTAGGTTATAAAAAAAGAAAAGAGAATCGAGGTCAGGGTTGTTTTCTTTTAATTGCTTTTGGCCTATATTGTAGCCCATCAAATCTAAGAGATTAATGAAGCCGGAAATCAAGTTTCATATTCGAGAATATTTTTTATTATTCACAGTATTTTCCTGCCTCCATTACGCTACCGGAATTCAGGCGCAATCCCTGAAAATTGGCAGTTTCGTTGTAGACGCTACTCCTCCTCCTGGTAGTCCGGTTGCTTACGCTACCACCCGGTCTGTTACAGACTCTTTAACAGCAAGGGGGATCATTATCCTTTCTGATCAGCGGCCTGTTGTGCTTTGTGCAGTGGACTGGATTGGAATAGCCAATGAAGGATTGGAAGTTTGGAAGGAACATCTGGCGAAGGCTGCCGGTACCACAGCGGACCGAGTTTCGGTTCATTCGCTTCACCAGCACGATGCTCCCCGCTGCGATTTCACCGTGGAGAGTATTTTGGAAAAATATGGTATGGGTGGAACCCGTTTCGACAATCCTTTTTATCTTAGAGTGATAGAGCAAACCGCTTTGGCTATAGAAAGGGCGAAGAAGAATGCCCTACCGGTTACGCATATTGGTTTTGGAGAAGCCAAAGTAGAAAAAGTGGCTTCTAACCGGCGTATTCTTGGAAAGGACGGAAAAGTAGTTATTGTGCGTTTCAGCAGTTCTAAGGATTCTAAGGCGATTGCGGCGCCGGAAGGTGTAATTGACCCCTGGCTAAAATGTATTAGTTTCTGGAATGAAAATAAACCCCTTGCTGCGCTCACCTATTATGCTACCCATCCCCAAAGTTATTATGGCACAGGTGATGTGAGTTGTGATTTCGTGGGTATTGGAAGAAATGCATTTGAAAAAGCGATTGGGGTACCCTGCATTCATTTCAATGGAGCCGGTGGAAATATTGCTGCGGGAAAGTACAACGATGGTTCTCCTTCCTTGCGACCCATACTTTCCGATAGGATGGAAGCCGGTATGAAAAAAGCATGGGCGGCAACCAATAAAACACGGATATCCGCAATGGATATAGCCTGGAAAAGTATCCCTGTTAATCTTCCGCTTTCTCATGACCTGGTATTGGATGAGTTGAAAGCCAGTATGAAAGATGAAAAATTGACTCCTAATGAAAAATATGACGTAGCTATCCGGCTTGCCTGGGCAGAGCGGATGGCACTTGGGAAAAAAACCTTGGTATCTTCTCTCAGGATCGGAAAAACCTGGTTGCTGAACCTGCCGGGTGAGGCCTTTGTAGAATACCAGTTGGCAGCACAAGCCATGAAACCAGGTGATCAGGTATGTACGGCCGCCTATGAAGAATATGGACCGCGTTATATCGGGATGGAAAAATCCTATTCTGAAGGAGGGTATGAAATGACCCAATCCTTTGTAGCGCCTGAAGTGGAAGAAGTATTGATGAAAGCCATTAAAGAAGTATTGATAAGTTCAAAATAGCTACAATGAATCATTTAAAAAGCGAAAAGAGATTTTTTAGAAAAGCAAAAATCATGCATTGGATAAAATTAAACAGTTGCAAGGTAGGTATTGCATTATCCTTAACCGCTTTGCTATTTATTGGTTGCCGGTCAGGAGAAAAGGGAACGCGGGAATTGCACGGGATCCAGGTGCCGGAAGGATTTACGATTGAGCAGGCGGTAGATTCCACTTTGATCGCTTATCCCATGTTCGCCTCCTTTGATAATACTGGCCGGCTTTTTTTGTGTGAGTCAACCGGAGAAACCTTCTCTACCGATGAATATCTGCAGAAGCCCCCCTATCATATTCGCCTTCTGGAAGATACTGATGGAGACGGGAAATTTGATAAGAGTACCATTTTTGCCGATTCGCTCACCTACCCTAAAGGCGCCGTTTTTTATCAGGGGAGCCTGTATGTGGCGTCTGCCCCCGATCTTTTAAAACTCACAGATACCGATGGAGACGGAGTTGCAGATAAAAGAGAAGTATTGCTTAAAGGATGGGTTTTGCACGCCAATGCCGCTGCTTTTGGCGGACCCTTTATGGGGCCGGATGGCTGGTTGTATATGACGGATGCAAGAAGGAGTTTTGATATCACAACCAAAGAAGGCGTGGAACTGAAAGGCAAGAGTACCCGGATATGGCGTTGTCGCCCGGACGGCAGCGGGTTGGAGCCTTTCTGCGGTGGTGGTTTTGATAATGCGGTGGAGCTGATTTTTATGCCGGCAGGCGAAGCTATTGGTACCATGACCTATTTCACCGATCCGATGAACGGTTTCAGGGATGCGCTGATGAACTGGACTTACGGTGGCGTATATCCGAAACCTAACCAGGTTATTGAAGACGATCATCTGAAACTCACCGGTGATCTGATGCCCGTAATGGATAAACTGCCCCGCATCGCACATTCTGGTTTAATGCGGTATGAAGGCACTTCCTGGGGAGAAAGTTATTCGGGAAACCTGTTTAGTGCAGAATTCAATACCGGTCGTATAACGAGGCACAGAATCACTCCGGCAGGCGCCACTTTCGAAACGAAGGATGAGCCGTTTATGACGGCGTCTAACGCAGACGTGCACCCCACAGATGTACTGGAAGATAGTGATGGCAGCTTGCTGGTAGTCAATACCGGAGGCTGGTTTATTGCAGGGTGTCCGCTGTCGGTAGTGGCAAAGAAAGATGTGAAGGCAGGGATCTATCGCATTAGGAAAAGTGATGCAAAAGCAATAAGTGATCCCTGGGGGAAGAAATTAGATTTTTCAAAGTTTACGGCAGACCAGGCTGTTGGATATGTAACGGACAGTCGGCTGGCAGTTCGAAATCAGGCGATAGAACATCTGGTGTCAACAGGAGAGCCTGCCATGGAAGCCGTAAAAAAGGGTTTGCTTTCTTCAGATAATGAACTGGCCCGTACCGCTGGCGTATTTATCTTGTATAGAATGAACATCCCTGAAAAATCCGCTGAGGCACTCAGAGTAACCTTGAATGACAAAAGCGCATTAGTGCGAACAGCGTCGGCAAGGGTGGCCGGTCTTTCCAAAGATGTGCAGTCTGTATCAAGATTAATGGAAATGGTGCAGGCAGATGAGGCGCCGGCAAGGCGTGAGGCAGCCACAGCGCTTGGACTGATAGGAGACAAACAGGCAATCAGCGGACTTATTAAGGCTTCGTCTAATCCGGATGACCGTTTTGTGGAACATGCCATAATCTATTCGCTCATTACGCTCAATTCGTCGGAGCCTCTTGTGTCGGCCTTACAAGATACTTCGGCTGATATTCGCAGAGCAGCTTTGATAGCGCTTGATCAGATGGACGGAGCACCATTAAAGAAAGCCCATTTGATTCCCTTCCTTTCTAATGAAAATACAAAGTTGCAGGATGCCGGAATATGGGTGGCCTTGCATCATCCGGATTGGGGGGATGCAGTAGTTGAGTTCTTAAAAAACAACCTGAACAGGGCAGGGCTGGCGGAGGAACAGGAATCATCTATTCGGGAACTGATGATTAAATTTAGTGGTGACGGGCAGTTGCAGCATTTTATTACTGCTCAGTTGCACAACAAAAAAGCAATTCAGTCAAAGGGCGTCTTTTTGTTAGATATTATCGGTCATGCTCAGGTTAGTAAAATGCCGGAACCATGGATCACCCAATTAGGAAATTTGTTAAGCACAGGAAGCCATGAAATAAAATTGGAGGTTTTGAATCTGATTAAATCCAGAAGTATTTCCAGTTTAAATCCTGCGTTAAACCAGATTATAAACAACGCAAAGGATCCTGCCGGTTTCAGACTTAAAGCATTAGGTGCCCGGCTCATGACAAACCCCAACCTGAACGATGCTGAATTTGAAATGGTCGCTAAGTTTCTGGATCCGGAAAATGAGGCGCCTGTAAGACAGGAAGCTTCGCGCCTGTTGTCGCAAACAAAATTGAATGAAACCCAGTTAATCTCTCTGGCAAAAAATCAAATACCTGCGGCAGATATTTTTCTTCTGCCCAACCTTGTAAATGCATTCCAGGGTGGAAAAAGTGAGGAAGCCGGGAGGGCATTAATAACGGCGCTGGAAAATGCCAAAGAGCATCTGGACAATTTATCTGTTCCGGATATACAAAAATTGTTTGCCGGCTATCCGCAATCTGTACAAGCCGCCTCCTCTTCTCTCCTTGAAATGTTAAAAGAAAAACAGGCATCCAGACTGGAAGAGTTAGAAAAACTGCAGGCACAGTTGAAAAGAGGTGATGTAGCAGAAGGAAGATTGCTTTTCTATGGAAGAGCTACCTGCTTTAGTTGTCATGCCGTTGGAGGAAAAGGAGGAGATTTTGGACCCGATTTGTCCAATATTGGTGATATTCGTTCCCGCCATGATATTTTAGAAGCTATCGTATATCCCAGTGCCAGTTTTGCCAGAGAATATGAAACGTCTAAAATCGTCACCAAAACAACCTCCTATACCGGAGTAATTAAAGAGCAGTTGCCCGATGTGATTGTGGTGTCCACAGGGCCAGGCTCACAGGTGAGGGTACCCAGGAACGAAATAATATCCATAGAAGCAGATCAGGTTTCTTTAATGCCACCGGGTTTATTGAAAGCGTTAAATGTTCAGGAAATATCTGATTTGATGGCGTATCTTGAGTCTTTACCCAGCGGTCTCGGACATATAAAAAGTCATGAATAAGAGGGTTGCATCCATGAGAGCAACAACATATAAAGAAAGAGAATTGAAAAAGAATGAAGTTTTTTATAGCAACATAATTTATTAAATCAAAAGCTTGTTTAAGATGAAAAGAATGTTATCTGTTGTTCTTGCCGGGTTTTTTCTCCTGATATTAAGTGGTCCGGTATCTGTAGCCCAGGTCGTTTCCTCCTCACCATCCACTATTCATCTCTTTAATGGAAAAAACTTTGATGGGTGGTATAAGTTTATAAAAGATCGCGGGAAAGATAATGACCCCAATAATGTGTTTACCGTAAAAAATGGGATAATAAATATTTCAGGAGAGGAATGGGGATGTATTACTACTCAAAAGGAGTATAAAAACTACAAACTTGTTCTTGAGTATAAGTGGGGTGAAAAAACACATGGTTCACGCTTAAATAATGCGCGCGATAATGGGGTGCTTTTTCATTCCAAAGGCGCTGATGGTGCATGGTCAGGTACATGGATGTATTCTATTGAATGTAATATCATTGAAGGCGGTACCGGTGATTTTATTGTGGTGGGAGACAAGAGTGATGATTTTCTGCTGACCAGTCTGGTAGCGCCGGAAAAGCAAAATGGTTCTTATATATCACAGGTAGATGGGGATCCGGTAACGGTAAATAGTGGTCGCATTAACTGGTATGGACGGGATCCGGGCTGGAAAGATGAAAAGGGTTACAGGGGTGTAAATGATGTGGAAAATCAGGTTGGTGAATGGAACCGGTTGGAGTGCATAGCTAAAGGCAATGAGATTTATATTTATTTGAATGGTACGCTGGTGAATTATGCGTTGCACTCCAAACCCAGTGAAGGAAGGATTCAAATTCAGTCGGAAGGCGCCGAAATTTTATACAGAAGAGTGGATCTGACACCTTTGCCTGAAGAGCCGTCTTATATTCCTGAAGGTTACAGGGGGCTGTTTAACGGTAAGGATTTAACCGGCTGGAAGGTTCATGGGACCGAAAAATGGTATGTGGATAATGGAGAGTTGGTATGCGAAAGCGGCCCGGACAAAAAATACGGTTATCTTTCAACTGCAAAGCAGTACAAGAATTTTATTCTGGAGTTAGATTTTAAACAGGAGGCCGATGGTAATAGCGGAATATTTGTCCGGTCCAATATTAAAGGCACAGATATCAGCGGTTGGCAGGTTGAGGTAGCCCCTTCGGGAATGCATACCGGCGGGGTTTACGAATCGGGGCCGGGTGGCCGTGGATGGTTGATACAACCGGCGGCAGAGAAAGAAAAAGTATTGAACCAGGGACAATGGAATCATATGCGGATCCAGGTAAAGGGAGACCAGATTACTTCCTGGCTCAACGGCATTGAAATGATTCAGTTGAAAGATGCAAAATTTGGATCGGGTAATGGTGCTGTTGCGTTACAGATACATAGTGGCGGAGGGATTAAGGTACGCTGGAAAAATATACAGATAAGAGAATTATAGTGAAATATACTGATTCTGCATTTTAAACCCCCTTCATTATGACGCAGACCAATTTAAAGGTTAAGCTCTCTGTTTTTATGTTTCTCCAGTATTTTGTATGGGGCTCGTGGTATGTTAGTGCGGCAACCTACATGAGTAAGACCCTTCATTTTGGAGGAGAGCAAATTGGGCTTGCGTATGGCGCTTTTGCTATCGGCGCTATGATTTCTCCGTTTCTGGTAGGATTAATTGCAGATCGTTATTTTGCTTCGGAAAAAATCATAGCCTTTCTTGGTATCCTGGGAGGAATACTGCTTTTTATCCTTGCCGGATTAACCGAATTCGGTTCCTTTTATCCGCTTCTTATTATTTATTGTACTACATACGTGCCAACGTTAGCATTAGGTACGTCGCTTTCTCTTCATCATTTTACCAACCCCAAAAGGGATCTTCCTTTTGCTAAGGCTTTTACTGCTGTGGGGTGGATAGCCAGCGCTATTGTAGTGAGCATTATTTTTAAAGCAGAACAGAACGCTGTACAGTTTCAGATAGCCGGGGTAATGTCCGTTGTTATGGGATTGTTTGCGCTCACTTTGCCGCATACACCCCCTAAAAAAACGGGTAAAGATATTCGGATTGGAGAAATCCTGGGGTTAGATGCATTGGCATTAATGAAAAAGCGTTCTTTCGCTATTTTCATAGTGAGCATGTTTCTCATTTGTATTCCTCTCTATTTCTATTTTGTAAATATGAGCATTTATGTCACGGAACTGGAATGGAAATTTCCGGTGGCAAAAATGTCATTAGCTCAGGTATCCGATGTCATTTTTTTACTTTCTCTTCCCTTGTTTTTGGAGTACCTCGGCTACAAGAAAACAATTTTCTTAGGTATTCTTGCCTGGGCTGTCCGGTATTTTTTACTGGCGGGAAGTGTGGAGATGCTTTCTCTGCAAACCCTGTTCGTATATACCGCTATCCTTTTGCATGGAGCATGCTATGATTTTCTCTTTATTACCGGACAATTATATGTAGATGAACAGGCGAATGAAAAAATCCGCGGTGCGGCACAGGGTTTTATCGCTTTTATTTTGTGGGGCGTTGGCGCTTTTGTAGGCACACAGTTAGCCGGCATTTCCCTGGCCACACATACCCTTGCCGAACCCGTTGGCAGCATCACCCGCGACTGGCAGGGGATATGGGTCTATCCGGCATGGGGATCGGTAGTGGTGTTAATAGTGTTTGTGATTTTCTTTAAAGAAAAACAAAAAATACGGAATACTTTGGAAGAGAATAAGGGATAAAGAAGGTTTTTTTGACTTAAATTGAGCCACTATTTTAATTGTAATTAAAACAGATTAGTTATGGATCAGAAAACAAACAATTTGCGGGTGCTTGTGGTGGGATGCGGCAATATGGGTGCTTCTCATGCAACGGCCTATCATAATCTTGATGGCTTTGACATTTGCGGTATAGTTTCCAGGGGAAAAAGCAAAGAGGTCTTGAATAAAAAACTGGGGGGCGGTTATGCGCTGTTTGATGATTATGAAAAGGCATTGGAAGCGACAAACCCCGATGCCGTTTGTATATCCACCTATCCGGATACCCATGAAAGTTATGCCATTAGGGCTATTGAGAAGGGTTGTCATGTATTTGTTGAAAAACCCCTGGCCGATTCGGTGGAAGGGGCGGAAAGAGTACAGCAGGCAGCTATAAAGCATAATAAAAAACTCGTCGTAGGATACATTCTCCGGCATCATCCTTCATGGATAAGGTTTATAGAGATAAGTCAGGAGATGGGAAAACCCCTGGTGATGAGAATGAATCTTAATCAGCAAAGTGATGGAGCAATGTGGACCTTGCATCGGAATTTAATGAAAAGTTTGAGCCCTATCGTAGACTGCGGAGTGCATTATATTGATGTGATGTGTCAGATGACCCGTTCAAAACCCCTGCAGGTATATGCTATCGGAGCGAGGCTTACAGAAGAAATTCCGGCAGGGAATTACAACTATGGACAACTGCAGATCCGTTTTGAAGATGGTTCCGTAGGTTGGTACGAAGCCGGCTGGGGACCGATGATGAGTGAAACAGCATTTTTTGTAAAAGATGTGGTAGGACCTAAAGGATCGGTATCAATTGTGGCAAAAAGTGCCGGAGGCGAGGGGAAATCTGATTCCATAGAATCACACACCAAAACAGAATCTCTTTTAATCCATCATGCCGATTTGGATGCAAACGAAAAGTTTGCAAAAGCAGATACCTGGATCAATTTGAAAGACGAGCCGGATCATCAGGAATTATGTAACAGGGAACAGCTCTATTTCCTGAATGCAATAAACAACAATATAGACCTTGCCGATCATATGGAAGATGCGGTGAATAGTTTGAGAATTGCGTTCGCCTGTGATGAATCCGTTCGAACCGGTAAGGTGGTGATGCTGTAAGTAGTTGCAGGTTGCATGGAGCAGGGGGAATTTTTATTTTTGGAGTTTGAAATTTCTATTATGAACTTCTTGTCGCGGGCATACTAAACTGATAGCTGATAGCGAATAATTAAACACATCATATAAAAACAATAATAATGGCAAAAAGAGAAATTAAGCATCCCGACAAAGCAGATCAGGGATTTTCAACAGGCGCATATTCAGCCGCAGTAGAGGTGGATAGCTGGCTGTATATAAGCGGACAAGGTCCTATTGACTTTAAAACCAGTGAGTTTGTACTGGGAACTATTGAGGAGGAAACACATCTTACTTTGCACAATATCCAGCGCATTTGTGAAGCTGCTGGTTGCTCTATGGATGATATAGTAAAGTGCTCTGTGCATCTTAAAGATATAAAAGATTTTGACCGGTATAATGAAGTATATGGGAGCTATTTCAAAAATATCAAGCCGGCGCGTACTACAGTGCAGTCTGGTTTGGGGCATGGGATTAAGGTGGAAATTGATGCGGTAGCCAGGATTCCGGAAAAGAAATAAAGGTATATACTTTTTACTTCTAATTATTTTCAGCGTGATGAATCAGTTTGATATAAACCCTGAACGCCTCACTGTTTCGGTTGTCGGCCTGGGACTAATGGGTTGTAGTATTACCGCCTGTTTATTGATGGCGGGGCATACTGTAGTTGCTGTGGCTCCAATACCAGGCGATATGGTCACAGCGGAACCCCGCATCAGCGGACATCTTAAAAAGTCTCTTCAGGAAGGGATAACTTCTAAAACACCTGAGGAATTGCTGGCTAAACTTACTATTACGGAGGATTATGACAAGTTGAAACCTTGTCAACTTGTAATTGAATGTACCCTGGAGAATCAGGAAATTAAGAAAGGCGTATATGCAAAAATTGAAGCCGTTGTTTCAGATCAGGCGCTTATCACCAGTAATACCTCAGCTATTCCTATCAGTTTGTTGCAAAAAGATACCCAAATACCGTCCCGTTTTTTTGGACTACATTGGGCAGAACCCTCTCATACCACGCGTTTTCTGGAAATCATTTGTGGAGATCAGAGTGATATAAAACAGGCAGAATGGTTGTACGAACTTTCGTATTTCTGGGGAAAAGAGCCCACGCTGGTGAGGAAGGATATCCGTGGATTCATCACCAACCGGTTGATGTATGCCATGTACAGGGAAGCCTTTTATCTGGTGGAAAATGGTTATGCTACGGTGGAAGATGTAGACCGCGCCTGCAGGAATAATGCCGGTTACTGGATGACGTTAGTAGGTCTTTTCCGTTGGATGGATCTTACGGGTGTACCGGCATATCATAATGTGATGAAGGATTTGTTTCCCACCCTCACCAATTCTACTGAAGTACCGAAGCTGATAGATGATATTGTGAAATCGGGGGGTAAGGGGGTAGCCAATGCGCATGGTTTTCATGAATACAGTCCTGAGGAAGCTCGCCTTTGGCAGGAAACTTTTGAAGAATTCAGTTATGAAATCCGGAGGCTGGCGTTAAAATATCCGGCGGATGTAGTGAAGAAAAAATTAGCCGCAAAAAAGGAAAATAAAGTGTGATATGATTCCGCTTTGTGTGGAGTCTTCGCCGGGCATTATATTATTGCCGCCTCCGGCGACTCTGCAGTTTTACCCGTCTTATAAACAGTCTTTATCCTGAGAAGTAATACAGATGGTTTTACCAAAACCTTACTATCTTAGTAAATCGTAATTCAAAATTCAGATCATTTTATTATCTCATATTGATCGTGAAAAAAAATGACCATGTCTGAAACAGCAAGTTTTATAATTGATGCACATTTGGATTTGGCAATGAATGCCATTGAATGGAATCGCGACCTTAAACAATCAGTATATCAGATTCGGGAACGGGAAGCCGGTTTAACGGATAAATTAGACCGTGCAAAGGGAACTGTGGCTTTACCCGAATTAAGAAAAGGAAAAATTGGCCTGGTAGTGGCTACGCAAATAGCCCGATATGTAAAGCCCGGAAGTACGCTGCCGGGTTGGAATTCACCGGAAATTGCCTGGGGTATTACGCAGGCTCAATTGGCCTGGTATCGCACAATGGAAGATTTAGGAGAAATGGTACAGATCACTGATTTGCCCCAGCTGGAAAGCCACCTGAAACTGTGGTTTGACGATACTATTGCCGACAATAGAAAGTCGGTAGGATATATTTTAAGTTTAGAAGGCGCAGATTCTTTTGTTAATTTATCCTATCTCGAGAAAGCCTATGCTTATGGATTGCGCGCCTGCGGTCCTGCTCATTACGGTCCGGGCAGATATGCTCCGGGTACCGGTATGTCAGGCGGTCTGACTAAAGAAGGTAGAGCGCTGATAACTGAAATGGATAAGCTTAACATGATATTGGATGTAACACATCTGACAGACGAGGGGTTTACCGAAGCTACCAACCTTTTTAAGGGTGCTGTATGGGCCAGTCATCATAATTGCAGAAAATTAGTTAACCATCAAAGGCAGCTGACGGACGACCAGATCAGGGTATTGTTGGAAAGAGATGCTGTTATCGGAGGTGTCTTTGATACATGGATGTTAACAAACAACTGGGTTAGGGGAAAGGACGATCCGAAAGAAAGAGGGGTAGACCTTGAAAAAGTAGTCAGTCATTACGATCATATCTGCCAGATGGCAGGCAACAGTCTTCATGTAGCCATAGGCAGCGATCTTGATGGCGCTTATGGCAAAGAACAATCGCCTTATGATTTGGAGGATATTTCAGACCTGCAAAAATTGAAAAGTATTCTAAACGCCAGAGGCTACACCCAGGCAGATATAGAAAATATTTTTTACAGGAACTGGCTGCGGTTTCTAAGAAGAGCCTGGGGCTGATAGAATAGAGATCGGGATATCCGGCTTAGAATATAGCTATATTTCCTTTAAAGAAGATTGTTGGTGTTGTGTTACCGCCTCCAGCATTCTTTGGTATCGGTTCTGATGAATATGAGGAAGTTCTTCTTCCTTATAATAGGCGGTAAGCAAATCTCTCAGCATAGCTTTTGCCCGGTTTAGCCTTACTTTTACGTTGGCTTCACTGATATTAAGACAATGCTGAGTTTCTTCCGTGCTTAAATGTTCAATTTCTCTTAAGATAAATACAGTACGATATATTTCAGGTAGACTGTAAATTACATGATTCAGGATGGATTTTAATTCGCCATTCATGAATTTTACAGCTGGAGATTCGTCTTTTTCTTTTTGCAGCATCATGTCTTCATATTTCTCCTCATTCAAACCAACCGATTTCTCTCTGGATTTATAACGGTGTTGACATTCGTGGATGAGAATTTTTGTTATCCAGGTACGAAATCCAGACCTGAATTCAAATTGCTGAAGATTTTCATAGGCATGGATATAGGTTGCCTGCATCGCATCTTCAACTTCTGCCTCATTATTTAATATTGACATTCCCATGCGATAAAGACTCTGATTGTACCGATGAACCAGTACGGCATAAAGTCTTTTCTCTCCATTTTTTACCCGGTCAATCAATTCGTAATCAGAAAGAACATTGTGTGTTATTATCTCTTCTCTGGTCATTTCTTCAAGTGCGGATAATTAATTATTGACTTCTTTAACACAAAGCTAACATTATTTTAATAATTCTTCTTTGTAACCTTTCTTGTAGACTAATACTCCAATTAAT
>CAZFGP010000115.1:0-14815 GCA_964518685.1 uncultured Terrimonas sp. | reverse complement strand
ATTGCTCGACAACGGGGTCTTTTTTTATAGAGAAATAAAGAATTATTTTGAACCCGATTTGTTGTTTTTCTTCTCAGCCTGATACTTAGTATAAGCATCAGCGTTCAGTACATTACCGGTGATTCTTAATTCTACAGGGATATCAATACCTTGTACCTTAACATATACGGTTTTGTCAAAAGGACCGGCCGCGGCTGCATTAAAACCAGCCTTAATAATATTGTTTTTTCCTTTGCCTACCGGTTGTTCGGGTTTGGTAGGGGTGGTACAACCACAGGAAGCCCAGGCATTTTCTATTACCACCGGTTTATCGCTGATATTTTCAAAAGCAAAGTCGTAAGTGACTGGCGTCCCCTGTTTAATTTTTCCAAAATCGTGCGTTTTCTGTTTGAAACTGATCAGATCTTCAGCTTTAGGTTGTCCTTCTGATTTTTGTGCTACGGCCCAGGTTGTAAGGGCAAATGCTGCAATGGTAAATAGCAGTTTTTTCATATTTTAATGGTTTATGTTTTTTAATAATTCAATGCTCGCGTTTGCCGGAGCCGGGGTAGCAGGGAGTTCCCAAACTTCTCCTTTAATATGTAATTGTTTCGTTTTGCCGGAATTGTAATATATCGTAATTGTTTTATCAAATCTTCCCTTAGCTGCCGCATTGTATCCTACCTTTATTTTTTGTACTCCTCCTGGCGGTATCGGTTCATGCTGCCATTCCGGTGTGGTACAACCGCAAGATGCCTGAACGTCCTCCAGGTGTAAGGGCAAGTTTCCGGAATTTACCACCTCAAAGAAATGCGTTACCGGTTTTCCCTGTGGTATTTTTCCGAAATCATAATGTGTCTCTTTAACCACCAGCACATCCGCGCTGTTTAACTGAGCCTTTACTACAACACTAAAACAAAACAAAAAGAACAGGATAAAATATCTTCTCATGAAAATACAAATTACTTTTCCGCCTGCTACAACGTTTTTACAAATCTACATATTGTTGCTAAAGAATGTTAAATTTGTGGATAATCTGGCATATTTTTAACAAGCTAATCAGTGTTCCTGCAAATCAGGTTGCTCCTTATTTTAAATAGAAAACTTTGTTGATGAAATACCTCTATTTTTTATGTTTGTTTTGCGCCTGCGTAGTTTCCGGCAGAGCTCAGGAAAAAGCAGTGGCTACGCCACCCATATATACCCAATACCCCTTGCCTCAATTTTCTATTTTGCTAACGGATAGCCTAACCTGGTACACCAAAAAAGATTTGCCTCAAAAGAGAAAAACAATAATTATGGTGTTTAGTCCTGATTGCGAACACTGTAAGCATGAAATCGAATTGATTAAAAAGAACATCCGCCAATTCAACGGTACACAGATCGTAATGACTACCACGCAGCCATTTGAAAAAATGAAGGATTTTTATAACCATTATGACTTAAAAAAGTTTAAAAATATTACAGTAGGCAGAGATACCCGGTATTTTTTTCCAGGTTTTTTCAAAGTTCAGTTTTTGCCTTTTATGGCTATTTATGATAAAAATTTCAAACTGCTAAAAACCTTTGAAGGCACCACCAAATGTGAAGAATTATCGAAATATCTGTAAAATGTCTCTACGGGAAGAAAAGGGGATAAGTTTCAAAATTTAAGTTTCGACTAAATACGCTTAATTTGCTTAATATTATTTTTCATTTTTTTTAAATCATTCAATAATGAAAGTTACTGTAGTAGGCGCAGGATCGGTAGGTGCCACCTGTGCTGATAATATTGCCCGGGCCGCTATTTGTGAGGAACTGGTTTTGCTGGATATTAAGGAGGGATTGGCAGAAGGCAAGGCTATGGATATGATGCAAACCGCAGCCCTATTAAAATTTGATACAAAGATTATCGGAAGCACCAGTGATTATTCAAAAACAAAAGGCAGCGATGTAGTAGTGGTTACTTCTGGTATTCCCCGGAAACCCGGAATGACCCGTGAGGAGTTGATTGGTATTAATGCGGGGATTGTAAAAGAGGTTACCGGGAATATTCTGCAACATTCGCCCAATGCCATCTTTGTTATTATCAGTAACCCTATGGATACCATGACCTATCTGACCCTGAAATCAAATGGTCTTCCCAAAAACAGGGTTATTGGAATGGGGGGCATATTAGACAGTTCAAGATTCAGATATTATTTAAGTCAGGCCTTGTCCGTTTCGCCAAATGATATTCAGGGAATGGTAATTGGCGGACATGGTGATACTACTATGATTCCGCTGACTCGTTTGGCTGCTTATCAAGGTACTCCGGTAAGTTCACATGCCAGTGCAGAGGTTTTGAATAAGGTGGTTGCCGATACTATGGTTGGGGGAGCTACACTTACCAAACTCATCGGAACTTCGGCATGGTATGCCCCCGGTGCAGCTTGTAGTGACCTCGTCAGGAGTATTTTAAACAACGAAAGACGGCTGATACCTTGTTGCGTTTACCTGGAAGGAGAATATGATCAAAAAGATATTTGTATCGGTGTTCCTGTTGTGATTGGCAAAAATGGCTGGGAAAAAATAGTGGATGTGAATTTGAATGAGGAGGAAAAGACTAAATTTGCTAAGTCGGCAGAAGCAGTCAGACACATGAATCAGGTATTAAGTACCTTATAAGAGTTATTGATAATACGCATGGTTATCCCGGTTATTGTTTGATATAAACGAACTTAATAACCGGGGTGCCCTGTAACAAATACAGAATGTTAGTATCCCTTTGAAATGTTGAAATGCGCGGCTATTTGATAATAATCAATATGATACATCTGTAAGGAATGATTATTTCGGATATTCCTTTTTTTATTGCAACCTTAAATCATAATTTCAATTCCTATACATTATCTGCTATACTTAAAATAGAGTGTATGAGGCTATTTTTACTTATTGTATTCGTTACCCTGTCCCTGTTCACCTTTGCCCAGATTCCTGCAAATCGAAATCCGCACTTTAACAAGGCCCTATCGCCTCATTTTAATGAACGGATAAGCCCTGAAAATAATCTGAAAATCAATCCGTTGTTTAACTGGAACCTCAATCCATATTCTAATGCAGCCATTAATCCGTCCAGCAATGCCCTGATTAATCCTAAATTGAATACCAGGATTAATCCGCATTACAATGAACTCCTGAACCCTTTACGATCCCTCAGCCTGAATCCGCTGATCAATGGAAATTGGGTGGGCTATTATTTGTTTGATAAAGAAGGCAATCATGCCGGGTATTATGTCTGGGGCGATCAGCGGGTTTTAATCTGTTTTGATTTAAAAGGCAAGTGGATAGGATATTTGATTGAAACGGATAATAAAACTTACAACTTTTTTGATTTGAAGGACGAATGGACAGGAGTTTTTGCCTGCTGGGATTCTGATAATGGAATGAATATGTTTGATAAAGAAGCAGAATGGACCGGTAACTTTGCCAAATAAATTATTAAATTCAGGACCTCTTTCTATAATTCTTTTTTCTTCCCTTGTTCTTAGTTTATATACGAATGTGTGTTATTTGGATAGGATCACCTGTTTAATAGTTTCGACCATAGCGTTAGTATCTTGCAGATGCATGCACTTGAAGTGTTTTTTAGGACAGGATTTGGTGCCAAAGTTAGAGCAGGGCTGGCAGGGCAGGTTTGGGACAATGAAATTGGTATGTAACTTCGGAAAACGACTGCCATAATAAGGCGCAACATCCAATTTTGGAGAAGTACCCCCCCATATTGCTAATACGGGTTTTTGGAAAGCGCAGGCAATATACTGCAGTCCGGTATCATGAGATATCACCACTTTGGATTTTCTAACCAAATCAGCCGATTCGTTGAGAGAGAATTTTCCACACGCGTTATAAATTTTTATTGGGTCAATAGCAGCTATCGCCTTTGCTTCCGGAAGGTCATCCTTTCCCCCTAACAAAATTACGGGATGGTCAATTTGTCTGCAAAGCGTCTGTAATTTGTATACCGGAAGTTTTTTGGTAAAATAAGACCCGCCAATAACAATTGCGATATAGCCCATTTGATGAGAAACAGGTAATTCTGATATGGCTACTTCCTCCCCCTTAGGAATGAAATAGTCCAGTCCTCTGCCATCGTCTTTTATTCCTAAAGGATGTAAGGTATTCAAACACCGTTGGGAAATATGGATACCCGGCATCAGATTAATACCCAACTTGGTAAGTAATAATTTTTGAATACTAAGTTTCCGGTAGCTCAACCATTTTGTGGAGAAGCAGGTGGCAAGATAAATCCGGAGTGTTCTCCAGTTTTTATGCAAATCAATGATATAATCGAACTTCTCTGATCGTATATCTTTAATTGTTTTCCTGATGTTGTTGTTGAAATAGTGAAACTGGTCAATATAAGGGTTGGCAAGGGTTACAGCCTTAAATTTTTCTTTGGTGAGAAAATGAATCTCAGCATCAGGGATTTGCAGTTTAAGACATCGGATAGCAGGGGTTGTTAATACAATGTCACCTATTGACGAAAAACGAATAACGAGGATTTTCATGAATACTGATAATGTAAACGGATTAAATTATCCGGCAGACTCCGTTTTTTTTCTTCCCGAAAACAATAGTTTCCAGAGAACCGGTGACGTAGTTACTAAGATAATTATTAAAACAATCCACTCCAAATGTTCCCTCAGCTCAAAACCAAATTGTTTTCTAACCCAGATCTGAAGAAAATGCCCGGCAAAAATCATACTGACTACCCATGCCATACAACCCACAATATTGTAAAAGGCAAATTTTTTCCGGTCCATTTGAACAATACCGGCAACAATAGGAGCAAAAGTGCGAATGATGGGTAGGAACCTTGCAAATATTATGGCGCCACCTCCGTGTTTTTCATAAAAGTCATGAGCATCATTCAAATACTTTTTCTTGAATAAAAACCGGTCCTTCCAGCTATACATGGCAGGTCCAATTTTTCGTCCAAACCAAAATCCGGCTGTATTTCCTAAAATACCTACCAGCGAAACCAGGGCGGTTAACAGTAAGAGATCACTCCATTCAGATCTGATATGACCCAATCCAACGAGTTTAAAAAATTCATTACTGAGGTTACTGCTGTAAATACCTGCTACAAATAATAAACTATCACCAGGAAGGAAGAACCCTACAAAAAGCCCCGTTTCTGCAAACACTATAAAAAGCAAAAGCCACAATCCACCATTAACGATATAAAACATGGGATTCAGGAAATCTTTCCAGGAGGTTTTTTTGGAAAGTGTGACGAGTTTTGCTGATTGAAGCATTGTAAGAGAAGAACTTAACGAACGGTATCCATCCTTCCTCAATTCTATCGGATCTCCTTGTTGTATCTGGACGGTGAAAAATCCATCTGCGTCTGCTACATACTCTTTTGTATTCCCATTAGCCGTTATGGTAACCTCTTTAAGGATCTCTTCGTATTGGTTAACCACCTGAAATTTAACTTCTGCTCCTTGTCCAAATAACGAACTGCTCAAAACAATAACAATAGCCGCACTGATTAATCTCCTGATCATACTGGTATGTTTGGTTTTTTCCCGGTGGCAAAATTGCAATATATGTTGAAATAAATCAGGAGTTTTTTTTAATATCATAAAAGAGTGCAAAAAAAGACGGTTCCGGTTTTTAATCTGCCTTGAAAGCCAGCGCCTTGGTTTCATCAAATTCTCCTTCCCAGCGAGCAATAACACAACTTGCTAATGTGTTCCCAATTACGTTAACGGAGGTGCGGGCCATATCCATCAATTCGTCAATCCCATATATGGCCATTATAGGCCAAATAGGGAAGCCAAAGGTGGATGCGGTGGCGATTAATATTACCAGTGAAGCTCTGGGTACTGCTGCCACCCCCTTACTGGTTAGCATCAGCGAAAAGCCGATCATGAGTTGTTCTCCAATAGAAAGATCAATGCCCGCCGCCTGTGCCACGAATACGGAGGCGAGAGACAGATACAAGGTAGTTCCGTCCAGGTTAAAGGTATAGCCGGTAGGTATAACAAAAGAAACGATTTTACGAGGCACGCCGAACTTTTCCATGTTTTCCATGGCTATCGGAAGCGCTGAATCAGAGCTGGTAGTGGCAAAAGCAATAGAAACCGGTTCTTTTATGGCCTGGATAAATTGCTTCACCGGCACTTTGATATAAATAAGGATGGGCAATAACACCAATACCAGAAAGGCCGTGAGGGCAAGATATAAGGTTAACAAAAGCATGAGCAGGTTCTTTAAAATATCAAGACCTAAATGGCCCACCGTTACTGAAATCGCAGCACCAACTCCAAAGGGCGCAAAGTGCATGATAATGTTCACGAAGCGAAACATGGTTTCAGCCAGACTTTCAGAAAATTCCAGCAAGGGGCGTTTCCGATTGGGCGAAAGTTTTGCTAAGGCAACGCCAAACAATACACTGAATACTACTATAGGTAATACATTTCCTTCATAAATGGATTTAATAATATTTTCAGGAAAGATATCAATTATATGATCCTGCCAGGTCTTTTCAACTGCCACAGGCAGTTCCTTTAATAAGGCTTCCGGAACTTCAATGCCGGTTCCCGCTTTTGTAAGGTTAATAAAAACCAGCCCGAGAATAAGCGCGAAGGTGGTAACGATTTCAAAATACACAATTGACTTCCATCCCATGCGGCCCACCTGCTTCAGATTGGAATGACTGGCAATGCCTACTACCAAAGTCGAAAACAATAAAGGAGCGACAATGGTTTTTACGAGACGAAGAAATATAACACTCAGAAACCTGAGGTTTTGCGAAAAAGCCGGAAAATCCAAACCTATTTCCACACCGATGGCCATGGCAACAAAGATCCAGGTAGTGAGCGATTTCTTGAACCAGGCAAATACCACCAGACTTGCAATCAACGCCCATCTGCTCAATAGCAGGAAACTTTCGGAAATGGTGATCCAATGTTCCAGATGAACAAAGTGCAATAATGCAATAATGGAAAAAATACCAAGAGATACTAATCCAGACCTGCGTGTATTCATGTGAGCGGATGAACGGTAAATTTCAAAACTAATTGAAAGTTGACAGTTGATGAAATGGAAATTTATTTATTTTATGACGGAGAAGTGTAAAAGTGGGCAAGAATGCGCTTGTTTTGAGGAGAAATTATTACTTTCCGTCTTTATTTTATTAATTTCTTAAAAACCGGAGCGCTAAAAATACAAATGCTATGGGCTTATTTGTTAAGAAACCAATTGCAGGATTAATTGCTGAATCACAGGAAACCGGGCCCGGAAGTTTAAAAAGGACGCTTGGACCCTGGTCGCTGGTAGCACTCGGCATTGGGGCTATCATTGGTGCCGGTTTATTTTCTATTACCGGACTTGCTGCTGCCAATCAGGCTGGCCCGGCTATCACCATTTCCTTTGTAATAGCAGCCCTGGGCTGTGCTTTTGCCGGTTTGTGTTACGCCGAATTCGCCTCCATGATACCGGTAGCCGGTAGCGCTTATACCTATAGTTATGCAACAATGGGTGAATTTATTGCCTGGATCATCGGCTGGGATCTGGTATTGGAGTATGCCGTTGGTGCAGCAACGGTTAGTATAAGCTGGAGCAGATATCTGGCTAAGTTTTTGGAAGGCTTTGATATTGCGCTGCCTACCGCCTTAACCGCCGGGCCCTGGGAAGGGGGATTGGTTAATTTACCGGCTGTATTTATAGTGGTATTAATGAGTTTGTTACTGATCCGGGGAACTCAGGAAAGTGCATGGGTAAATTCTCTTATCGTAATTCTGAAAGTAGGTGTAGTAATTATCTTTATTGTTTTAGGCTGGAAATATATCAACAAGGCAAACTATATCCCTTATATCCCTGACAATACAGGCACTTTTGGGGAATTTGGATTTAGCGGTGTGATCAGAGCAGCCGCAGTTGTATTTTTCGCATATATTGGATTTGATGCGGTGAGTACAGCAGCGCAGGAGGCCAAGAATCCCAAAAAAGACATGCCTAAAGGAATCTTAGGTTCATTGATTATATGTACGATCCTGTATTTGTTATTTGCTCATGTAATGACTGGCGTTACCAGCTACACCTCCTTCAGAGGTCAGGATGGTATAGCGCCGGTGGCAGTTGCTATAGATCATATGGGCGCAGCAGACAGTTCAGGGGTTATTCACCCTGATTATCCCTGGCTCAACCGCGCTATTATTCTTGCTATCTTAGGTGGTTATTCTTCTGTTATCCTGGTGATGCTGATGGGTCAGAGCAGGGTGTTTTACAGTATGAGTAAGGACGGGCTGCTGCCCCGAATTTTCTCCACCGTTCATCCGCGTTTTCAAACACCCGCCAAAAGCAATGCTATGTTTATGCTGTTGGTTAGTTTGTTCGCTGCTTTCGTGCCTGCAAGAGTAGTGGGAGAAATGACCAGCATCGGAACTTTATTTGCCTTCATATTAGTGTGTATAGGCATCTGGGTAATGCGTGTGAAAATGCCGGAAGTTCCGAGAGGATTTAAAACCCCGCTGGTGCCTCTGGTGCCTATATTAGGCGTAATAACCTGTTTCTTTATGATGGCTTTTCTTCCCTTAGATACCTGGATTCGTTTAATAGTGTGGATGATCATCGGCTTTGATATCTATATGTGGTATAGTATTTATCACAGTAAGCTGTCTGCTGGAAAAGAGGGCACGATTGAACAGGCTGATAAAGTGGGTGGATGGAGTGGTTTGATCTTATCGCTGTCATTAGTGGCTATTGCATTTATCCATCATCATGTTACTGAAGGTGAGGATAAGGTAATATTTTATTTTTCCCTACTTTTTGCTGCGGTTCATGTAGCGCTTTATGCGTTCCGTTTAACAAAGAAAAAACGATAGTTCAGCGACTGTAACTTTCCGGATATCCAACTGTCTTCAGTTGTTGCGGGGAATCATTCTTGCAGGAATCGGCTATCCCTGGCGGTTTTATACAGCGTGAACGAAATCAACTGTTTTGGATGTAATCCATTAAATTTACATCCTTATATTCATCTCAAAAGATGCAGCGTGACTTAAAGCTGAACAAAGTTGAACGATATGAAGAAATTGCTGATATTCTTTTTATTCCTTAATACCTTTTTCACTACCCATGCTCAGTTTCCTGTATCTCTAAGCAGTTCTGAAATTTTACTTCGCCTGAAAAAATTAAATGTGTTGGGAAGTGTGCTGTATATTGCAGCGCATCCGGACGATGAAAATACCCGGCTATTAGCTTACTTGGCCAATGAGAAACTTTATCGCACCGGTTACCTCAGTATTACAAGAGGTGATGGCGGACAAAACTTAATTGGAGATGAACAGGGAATTGAATTGGGGCTGATTCGAACCCAGGAACTTTTAGCTGCACGTCGAATTGATGGAGCAGAACAATTTTTTACCAGAGCCTATGATTTTGGCTTTTCTAAAAAAACAGAGGAAGCTCTGCAGAAGTGGAACAAAGACCTGATATTGAGTGATGTGGTTTGGGTGATTCGCAAATTTCAGCCGGATGTAATTATCACACGTTTTCCTGAAGACAGTCGGGCAGGTCATGGGCATCATTCAGCTTCAGCCGTTTTAGCACATGAAGCATTTTTAGCAGCAGCAGATCCCACCCGCTTTCCGGAACAATTAAACAAGGGTGTTGCGGCCTGGCATGCAAAACGAATCGTCTGGAACACTTTTAATTTTGGAAGCGCCAATACGCAAAGCGAGAGTCAGTTTAAGATTGATGTGGGCGGGTACAATGCATTATTGGGAAAGGGATATGGAGAAATTGCGGCTGAAAGCCGTAGCCAGCACAAGAGTCAGGGATTTGGCGTATCAGCCCAGAGAGGGACAGCATGGGAGTATTTTGTGCCCGTTGCAGGTGAAAACTTTAAAACGGATTTGATGGATGGCGTAGATACAAGCTGGAAGAGAACAGCAAATTTTGGTACCCTGGATCGCCTGCAGATTCCGGAAAGGATTGAAAGGATTATCAGTGGATTTTCATTTGAGCATCCTGAAAAGTCTGTTCCGGAACTTGTAATTTTATACAAAATAATCTCTGACTCCAATGGTTTGTCGCCCTATTGGAAACGACAGAAATTAGGAGAATTGCAGAATATAATTCAGGCCTGTTCCGGTTTGTTTTTTGAAGCTACCACTGATGTCCCTTATGTTGTTGGAGGAGATTCCTTTCGTATTAATATTAATTTGATTAACAGAAGTAATCTGCACATTGGAGGGCGTATATTATATCCGTTTAATCATTCTTTCTCTGGTGCAATTCCATCAAATCAACAGGTAAATTATTCACAGCAGATTTCTGTACCGGTTAATTCGCCTCTTTCACAACCTTATTGGTTAAGGAAGGGACTAAATGGAGCGCATTATGAAGTAGATGATCAACAGTTGATAGGAATGCCTGAAAATCCGCCGCCTTATGAAGTTAGCTTATCCATTAAGATGGAGAACCAGGAATTTCTCTTTTATATTCCCGTTCAGTATAAATTTACAGATCCTGTCCGGGGTGAAGTACATCAGCCTCTTTCTATAGTGCCGGCGCTATCGTTGATGGAATCTCCCAGGCATGTGTTTACCCGGCTCAACCGGCAACCGGTATCACCTGTTAAGTTAAATACAACTGGTTATGCTTCATCACTCCGTGGGGCAGGAGTCCGGTATTTTCAATATGCCTATAAAGGAAATGAAATACAAAAGAATCATCTTATAACAGATACCGCCCTGACGCTGAATCGAAACGACTGGAAAAGCTATCTTTTAAACACGGGGGATATCCTGAAGAAAACAGGCGAAAAAGAACTTCATTTTTACGCAGACCTTACAGCCCCAAACCGGGAGCCATTTCAAAATTTATCAGTACAGAGGATAATATATTCCCATATTCCTACGATCACTTATTTTTATTGGAATGAGATAAAGGTGATCAAGGATGAAATCATTACTGCCGGGAAAAACGTAGGATACATTGTTGGAGCAGGGGACAAGGTTCCGGAAGCCTTACAGGAGATGGGATATAATCTTACGTTTTTGAATCAGAATGATATTGTGGATGGCAGCCTGGACCGCTTTGATGCAATCGTAACAGGGGTACGCGCTTATAAT
Source organism: uncultured Terrimonas sp. (assembly GCA_964518685.1). GTDB lineage: Bacteria > Bacteroidota > Bacteroidia > Chitinophagales > Chitinophagaceae > Agriterribacter. The sequence goes on along the minus strand of CAZFGP010000115.1, from coordinate 3,731 downwards.
GTGAACTCATGGCTGGATAATGTTTATGAAAAGTTGATGAATTATGTGAAAAATGGAGGTAATCTGGTAGTGCAATATAATACCGTTGGTTTTTCAGGGCTTCGAAGTAATAAGATGGCGCCATTCTCTTTTGAAATTACCAGAGGGAGGGTCACCGATGAAACTGCTGCGGTTCATTTCCTTCATCCAAAAGAGACCATCCTTAACTGGCCAAATAAAATTAGTGCGGCTGATTTTGATGGTTGGATTCAGGAGAGGGGACTCTATTTTGCAGGGAATGCTGACAAAACCTACAAAAGTGTCTTAGGTATGAATGATCCCGGGGAGGGAGAGCAAAGGGGCAGCCTGTTGGTCGCGCAGTATGGGCGGGGAAGGTTTGTTTATACGGGTCTGGCATTTTTCCGGCAATTACCTGCGGGTATTGGTGGTGCTTACAGATTATTTGCTAATTTGGTGGCGAATCCTAATCTTCAAAAATAAATGAGACAGGAAAAAGGGAATGACACAAAAAAAGGTCCTGCCGTTGGTGTAATTGTTGGTGTGGCATTGGGTATCTTAGTAACCCTGGTTTTCAGAAAGGTGGGTTATGGCATTTTATTGGGCATAATAGCAGCAATCATGATACGACTGACTTTTAGAAAATAAAGATCATGAATCAAAAAGATGAGCGACCGCCGGTATTTAGAAGCTGGAATACCTGGTATTTCATAGTCATTGCCGTACTGGCAGTGCTGATTGTATTGTTTTCTTATTTCACGAAATATTTTTCATGAGTTATCCCGACTGGATTGTACTGATTGCCACCCTCAGTCTTATCATCTTATATGGTATATATAAGAGTCGTACGACCAGGAACCTTGACGGATATTTTTTAAGCAATAGGGAAATGCCCTGGTATATTGTGTTGTTCAGTATTATGGGAACACAGGCCAGCGCCATTACTTTCTTATCTGCTCCCGGGCAGGCTTATACGGATGGCATGCGTTTCGTACAATACTATTTTGGGCTACCATTAGCCATGGTGGTGTTATGTATCACTTTTGTACCCATCTTCCATAATTTCCGACTGTACACAGCCTATCAGTTTCTGGAAAAACGGTTTGATGTAAAAACCAGAACACTGACTTCCTTCCTTTTTTTATTACAACGCGGACTTTCTACCGGGATAAGTATTTATGCACCGGCCATTATTTTATCTTCTTTACTGGGATGGAATATTTATTGGACCAATATTTTTATGGGAGGGCTGCTGATTATCTACACTGTAGCGGGAGGAGCAAAGGCGGTGGCTTATACGCAGCAATTGCAGATTGTTATAATTTTTGCGAGCATGTTTATTGCCGGCTGGTTAGTGGTAAAATATCTGCCTGAAGGCGTAGGGCTTTTCGATGCGCTTAAAATAGGAGGGGTAATGAGTAAAACTAATGTAATTACCACGGGATTTAAAGAAGGCGGAGGCTTTGACTGGAATGATAAATACAATTTGTGGAGTGGAATAATTGGTGGCTTTTTCCTTGCTCTGTCTTATTTTGGTACCGACCAAAGCCAGGTAGGCCGATATCTTACGGCAAAGTCAATCAGAGAAAGCCGGATGGGATTGTTGATGAACGGGCTGGTAAAAGTGCCTATGCAATTTCTTATCCTGTTATTGGGGGTGCTAATCTTCGCCTTTTATCAGTTTCATAAGGCGCCTTTGTTTTTTAATCAAACCCAGGTAGAAAAAGTTAGTCAGTCGAAATACGCCGGAACACTTTCTGAAATACAGCAACTCTATGATAAGACAGAAATAGAAAAGCAACAGGTGATTCAGGCGGTGATGGCAGCCGGGAAAACTTTTTCTGAGGAACATCGGGAGGCAATAACCCGGATCAATCATCAGCGCGATAGCTTAAGAAGCGCTTTTAAAGGTTTGGTTATCAAGCCGGAGGTGGGTGGAGAGGCAAATGATGCAAATTATATTTTCCTTCGCTTTGTGCTGGATTATCTCCCCAAAGGATTGATTGGCTTACTCATTGCTGTAATTTTTATTTCTTCCTGGGGCAGTATTGCAGCAGCGCTGAATTCCCTTGCATCCAGTACTATTGTTGACATTCATAAGAAATTCGTCAATAAGAAAATGGATGATGCCGGGGATTACCGAGTTTCAAGATGGTACACTCTTGTTTGGGGCGTTTTTTGTATTATAGTGGCACAATTTGCTTCCAATCTCGGAAACAGTCTGATTGAGGCAGTTAATATTCTCGGTTCTCTCTTTTACGGAGTAATCCTGGGCGTATTCCTGATAGCTTTTTATGCTAAATCCGTTAAAGGAAATGCAGTTTTTTGGGGTGCTGTGTTAGGAGAATTGCTGGTGATTGCCTTATTCATGCTAAATGAACACAATATTATCAATCTCAGCTTTTTATGGCTCAATGCTATCGGCGCCCTCGTTGTTATGCTTTTGGGCTGGTTGCTGCAGGCAACGGTATTTAAAAAAGCTGCTGCTACACAATAAATCTCCATTTTTCCCCTTTTTATCGAAGGATTAGGTCTGTTGATCGATTTGATTATGCCGCTTTATATCAGGTGAGTATCTTCACATCAGAAATCAAATAGCAATTTACCCAATACCTACAGGAAGCCGGATAAAAATCTAAATTATGAAAACGTATCAGTTATTAAGGAACAACAAATCAATGGGATATTATACAGAAATCTGCTTACTTCAAATTGGGCTTCAACCTCTTGACCTGCTTTGGATAGATGGAGAAAGCATAACCTGGAAATATCCTTCTGAACTGGAAGAATTCAGAGCGCATGTGTCCAAACCTGCCTTTTCCCAGGCTTCCCTTGTTAATAGTTTGAAAGAAAAACAGATTCTTTATTTCGAATCTCATATTGCTGAAATGGGGTATAAGAAACTGAATATGGAGTTGATTGATCATCCGGATGCAATGGCAGGTGATATGACGCCTGGATTTGAATATATGCTGAGAGCACAAAATATGAGGTTGAATAAACTTACACATAATACAGCTGAAATATCCGATGAAGAAAAAGCTGTGGAAGCAGTACGTGCTATTCTCAATAAGCCTGAAAGTGCAATGAAATCAGGGAAAGTGGTTAAGGTTTCTGAAAGAGAAACAAACCAACGTATCGGAAATTTGAAATTTGTAGCAAGTTCCTTAACTGCAGTAATAACGGGTTTAATCGCCTTAGCGTCTGCTTCGTTTATCAATTTTAGGTTTTAACAAATAATAAAATTTCAGCACTCTCATAAAAGTGAAAGATTTACCCCGTATTTTTGATTTTAACTTACAGTTATACCGACTTTTAAGGTAAAGAAGAATAATTATCCGTTCCTTTGAAATATTCGCATTGAACCTCTGATTAAAATGGTATGTTCATGAAAGAATATTTGTTATTGCGGAATAATACGGAATTAGGTCATTATTCTTTTGAAGAATTAAAGGCAATGGGTTTAAAACCATTTGACCTGATATGGATAGAGAATAAAAGTTTCTCCTGGAAATATCCTTCTGAAATTACGGAATTAGCTCCCTTTGCACCTTCACTGCAATTGCCTTCTGTCGAAGACCTGGAGAATACAGGTGGCAGATTAATACAAATGGAAGAGAAGGGGTGGCCCGGAGGGCATGACACTACCCTTCATGATGAGGCCATTGAAATGAATACTGACTTTAATGAAGTCCATATCGTAGCAATCAAACCGAAGCAGGAACGATTGCGAA
>CAZFGP010000114.1:5304-14870 GCA_964518685.1 uncultured Terrimonas sp. | reverse complement strand
AAAAATCTTGTCAATGCAACAAAGTCTGAGTCGTCAATATCAATATCGGAAGACAAGATTTCAGCTTTTTCCCAATTGCTTTGTGGTATAAGTTCTTCGTTTATGAAAGTTAGTTTTGTCAAGAATTTATCGTAAGCTGTTTCTAATTCTCCATCGGTCAACCCTGAAATCTTTATGAGCTTGTTCCAATGTTTGCGGATTTCAAAACGCATATAATTGTTGCTGTAAAAATCAAAAACGTTTTCAGAATTAAAGATGAGGTCGCCGATTGTCCCTTGGGAATTGAGAAGACAAGAGAAAATAATGTTAGTGTCAACAATTATTTTCTTCATTTAATAAAGCGTTTACGGTTCTTTTTCCACCAGCCTTTTTTTACTTCACTTGCAAGTTTGTCAACTTGTTCCTGTGTAGCCTTTGAACTAGATGTAGCTTCCTTGTAGATAAGGTAATCAACAAGTCTTTGTAAGCCCGTCGTGTCCACCGAGGCAGGCAGACGAATAATAACTTCCCTGGATGTTCTTTCTATCAACATGTTTTGTCTGCTTATAATTGTAAAATTAAATAATTTGTCTCTCTTGACCTAACTGAATGTAGTACCCCCGAATGGCAGCCAACGGTCGGCGGCCACGCTCAACGTCAGCTTATTGGCATTAGGGGGATAGACCCTTATTGCGGTAATCAACCCAACCTGATGAACATTTCCTCAGCGGCGTTTATCAAAACCTTATTGGGGAAGCTGATGAGGATACGCTCTCCCTCGTTTTTGCAATTTGCATGAATCGCCTGTCCATTCAATGTGACTGAAATCGCTTTTATTTTTTTCTGTAGCAGATTTTCAAAGGAAAGCGTTCTCAACAACAGGGAGCCGTATTTAAGCCCGATAGCGTGTTGTTGCCGGCCATCAATTTTGCTCTGGCAATAAACACCCCAGCCTGCTGCTGCTGTAAAAGCTGATTTAAAATCTTCTTTATCCCATCCCGGAGAAAAACCCAGAAACCCTTTTGGTCCATGATACTCAAAACCACAGGCTGTTATGAACGTTCCATAACTTGCCATGGCACGGGCATAATGATCGCTGCATTCAATTTCATTGTAGGGGTTTCCTTTGGCAGCATGATAGCGGTCGTGTATAGCTCTTGTTATCACCAATGCTTCATCTGTCATTCCTTCCGCCATCATGTGGCTGGCAACCTGGTGCTCGAACCCTGTCATGCACTCATGAAAATAACCCAACTGCCATGTAACATTATCACCATAAGGTTTGGGTTCATTGTGGGGGTTAGTATTCATAATCAAACCCGCTTCACCAGGCAATGCATAAGGTCTTCCGCCGGTATGCGTTTTAATGTAAGGACCGACATCGGGTGCGAAATTGTATTTCCACAAGGAACGTAATGCTGATAAGGTTTTTTCTTTATCCCATAATCTTCCAAGCCCCACCTGCCATGCCCAGCTTTGCCCGTACACCTGGTCTATATGACAGGTGTTGTAGGAGCCTAATTTTTTTCTTCCCTGCGCTGCATCTGGACGATGAATAAAATATTCCCCGTTAAATAACTTTTCCGTCATATTCCTGCTGCCCTTTTCAACATACTGCCTACAGATTTTTGCAAATGCGTCATCCTGCATCTCCTCTGCCATCAACTGGGCTGCCTTTGCTGCAGCAATGCACAAGCCAACTATCCATGCGATCTCTCCTTCCCATACTGCATCAAGTGTATTTTCCATGGGCGTATCCGTCATGCCATCGCCATTTTTATCCTGAGCCAGCATAAAGGATACTGCTTTTTTGATATTACTCCAGTTATTACGCAAAAATCTATCATCATTACTCATCTGGTGCTCCCGGTAAATACGCAGTATAGTGCCTGCCTGTCCGTCAATAGCTGGCCGTGTTTCATATTCAGCACGAAATATTATACCGCCATTTTCCTGCATAGCAATACCAAGGTCTGTCCTTTGCCGCGCGTCTCTCTCAAGCGATGGGAAAATCCTGCCCATAGCCTGTGCATACTGCCATACATGGGTGCAGGTGCCTTCGCAGGCGTTTACCCCTTCCCAGCCCCAGAAACGATCGTTGGCAAAACGACAGGTATTTGCGGTGGCAAGTGTTCCTATGTTCAGCAATGTTCTTTCCAGGAACCAGAAGGGCAGTGTGGAATCATAATATGTTTCCTGCCACAATAAAGTTTGAGTGTACAACCGGTTAAAATTCTGTGCGATATATGCCCCCACCTCATAGGCGTCGTTAAAACGTTTACCATAATAATAGCTGCCTTTTGTTTCGGGAAGCTTATCCAGCCTTTTAGACAGAGGATGATCAAAATGCCAGCTTATGATATAATTTGATTCTACTGATTTACCTGGCTCGATCTGGTGTGAGACACCAATGCTGCCGGTCAATTTTTTACCGGCGCTTATTGTGCTCGCTTCATCTTTCTTTTGACGAAAGAAATCAACATCTACCGGGTATGGTTGCGCATTTGTGTTAAGGGTTGCTCCTTTTCCGATAAACATGATACAGGTAGTACCGGCATCACGCTGTAAAGCAACCTCCGGATTTGTGGCATCAAAAGCACCTAATATGCCGGAATGGTTTTCCTGAACGATAGCAGTATTTCTTTTTACACCATCGTTATCAGATGCAGTTAATTTATTAGCCCCGTTTTCCAACCAGCCGATAATGTCAGCATTGATGCTTTTATTGGTTTTGTTTTCTATGCTGATAGAAAATACGGTAGCGGGCAAGGCTGAATCGTCCGCATTGAGCGGGATAAAAATACTTCCTGCTTTCAGCGCAATATTTACCGGAAGCGCTTCATCTATATAACGCACGGTAGCAACCGGGTAAGAAGCCTCGAATTTTATTTCCTCAAAGCCGTTTTCGTCTAATATTTTGATAATGGTTTTTCCCTCATATTCTATTTTGACTGCAAAGCCCTGCTCCAGCACCCTTTTATTATCAGCAAGCGCAGGCTCCACATAGCTTGCGCCATCGCGGCTGCGGACTTTCACTTCTTTTGTTCCGTCATTCCATAAAATGGTTTTAGGATCAATGCCTTCTCTTTCATCGTTATAAATACCCCATAGCCATAAGCGCCCGTCGCCGCCAAGGTAAACCGTACCCGCATGCAGACCGTCTGCGGGCATGCCTATATACTTCAATTCATTTTTTGATTTGAGATATGTGGTTGCGGCTCCCCGTTCATACAGCGACCTGATCCATGCCGGGTCAAGTCCCTTATCCACCGGGATATTATGTACGGGGTAGCGGGGTATCTCCGTTTTTGAGAACAATACACGGGTAGAAAAAAGCAGGCTCCCTGTAGCAAGCCCGCTTTTTTTAATGAAATTTCTTCGCTTCATACGCTAAAATACTATTTACCGGCGAAGCATATCAAAATACAATGTATGGTCAGCAGCAATTTCATGATATCTTTCTCCATATTATTGCCGCACTTTTTCCTGGTACTGTGACTGTGCATGAAAGTTTTATCGTTGCCCTAATTTCTTTAATAATGCTTCCCCTTCTGACCAGTTTACTTCATGCGGCAGCCTGTTGCTTGTTGCCGCGATAGCTGCAATAACGCCGGCTGCCTCACCCATTGCTACCGCATTGCCAGTAACACGGTAGCTGGCATGTGCAGTAAAGTCGCCGCTTATACACCGTCCTGCCATCATTAGCCCGTCAACATCTTTTGCGATCAGCGCTCTCAGCGGTATATCGTATGGTTTCATTTTAATTCCTCCTCTGGAAATGGTTTCCACGTCATTGGTCTTTCTGTCTGTGGCATGAATATCAACTCCAAATGTTGGTATTGTTACCCCATCGTCATGCCTCGCACCTGTTACCAGATCTTCTTTGCTCACCGTATATCTTCCGTGAATTCGCCGTCCATCCCGGATCCCGATTTGCTCAGGCGTTGCAACCACCTGGATGCCTTCCCACACTCCGCCGAGCTTATTCAGCCCCCTTACAATGTTATACACTTCTTTTCTAGCTCTCACGGTGGCTTCTGTAATTTCGGCAGTATCAAACGCTTTAACATTATATTCATGGTTTACCATCACCATTACAAGATTATCTCTTATCAGAAAAAGCGTGGGCATACCGTAGGAAGGCGATATCCCTGCCCTGTTGATCTCTTTCATGAATGCTTTTGTAGCGGCGACATGCCAGCTTCCGTTTGCTTTCCCGTTATCATCCTGGTAAAAAGAAATATATTCTTTTAATGCATTTGCATCCTTCACTACAGCCAGGGTATTCAATGTTAAAGGCTGACAGGGACAGCTATCTCCACCCATACCTATATCCCACCCATTCCCTGCCTGGGCGCCTACATCTCCATCCCCTGTTGCATCAATGAATACTTTGGCTTTCCAAGCTTCTCTACCAGATTTTGATTCGCTAATGACTGTTGTAACCTGCTTTTTATCCTTATACGCAGCGGCTACCCGTGTATGCAATAAAAAATTTACTCCTGCATCCATTGCCATTTCTTCCAGGAGAATTTTCATTTCGTCAGGTGCATATACAAACTGATCTGCCACTTTATTCCTTCTGGCGCCACGCTCGTCTAATTTTTTAATTATTTCCTGGGTGATCCCCGGCTTATTGAAATCAAATATATAAGTTAACAAACCTGCAGTCCACACACCGCCCAGGCAGCCATGCACCTCAAGCAATTGCGTACGTGCCCCGGCCCTTGCCGCCGTAACAGCAGCAGAAATGCCCGCAGGGCCGCCGCCACAAACCACCACATCAAATTCACCTTTGAGAGGGATTGTCTTTTGGGGTTCAACAAATTGCCCTACTCCAGGCGTCTCAACTTTATTTTTATGAATTGCATTTGCAAAGGCTGGCATAACGATAGCGCCGGCTGCTGCAAATGAAGAGTTGAGGAATTTCCGGCGATTTAAATTGAACATTGACGATATTTTCTCGTAATTATTATCTGTTTGATCGGTATGCATGACAAAGTTTTTTAGTTATTCAATATTTTGATGATAGTAATTATCAATAGCCCGGGTTTTGATCTGCAACCGGGTCAATGGCATTGTTAAAGCTTATTTCAGATACAGGCAACGGCCATAAATAATGTTTGTCTGCAATAACTTTATTTTTAACTGCCAGAATGGTGGCCGCGGCTTTTCCTGTTCTTTTTAATTCGTGCCAGCGTTTCCCTTCAAATTGAAATTCGTATCCTCTTTCTTTGATCACCAGGTCAACGAAACTATCCTCGTTATAATCGGTTATAACAAAATCGGCAGGTGAAGGAGTAGCAGGAGCATAACCATACGCTCTTCTATGCACCTGGTTAAGCGCTTCAACGGCGTCTGCCGTGGGCTCATTTGCTGCTCTTGTTGCAGCTTCGGCGTATATGAGCAAAACATCCGCATACCTGTACCATGGAAGATCATTAGCCGCTCCTCCAAAAGCTATCGAATTGGGATCAATGAATTTTTTAGACAAGAGCGATGTAGCGCCTAATCCTATATTCCAGTTGTACCATATCCCTTTGCGCAGATCATTGTTATCCCAATTGCTGATCACCGGGTTTAAAGCATCGCTGTGAAGTCCATACACCCCTCCGCTGCCCAGCAACTCGGTACCGGGGTGGTTTGTCAGCTCGGGCCACAAATTGCCCTGTCCGGTAAGGTGGGAGAATTTGAGATAAAAAACTTCTTCAGATGAAGTGATCACATCGGGACCAAAAATTTTCTGGAAGTCATCAGAGGAGCTGACAGGTATAAGCGAATATTTGCCGGACTGGATAACTTCATTTGCTTTATCCCTGGACTGGGCGTATAATTTTCTTTCGAGATATACATCCGCCAGTAAAGTTTTAGCCGACCATTTGGTTGGTTTGCCGGGCACTGCTGCAACGTCCGGGAGATTATTCTCTGCTTCCAGCAGATCTTCTGTTATTAATGCATATACTTCATCCGGGGTAGCCCTTTTAACATCCGGTTCTTCCATATTATCTTCGGTACGTATGAGTAAGCCTCTCCAGTTCCTTACCAGATGAAAATAATCAAAGGCCCTTAAAAATTTTGCTTCTGCAATAGTCTTGCTGATCTGTTCAGCAGAAGCGGCATTGGCGTGAGGAGCATTTTTAATGATCAGGTTTGCGTTGCGGATGCTTAAATAAAATGCTTCCCATACTCCTGAAACCCTGGTGATGATTACGGAATTTAATCCGGCAAAATCATTCAGTACGGAATAGCTCCCTCTTCCGATCCCATAATCACTATGCCCCTCCAGTACTGCAATGTATACGCCCATCCCGTTCGTATTCCCGTCTCTCAATGGTGAGTATACCGAGTTAACTGCAGCTTCAAGTTCCGAAGCGGTATTATAGAATGTCTGTACTGCAACTGATTTAGGGTTTTCGATAAGAGACTTATTACATGCAACTGTAAATAAAAATAACAGAGGAATGTATCCGTATTTAAGATGATCAAGATGTATATATAGAACTGTTAGTAACTTTTTCATTGTGTGAAGTTTGATATTGAAATATTAGAAACCTACCCTTATCCCTATAGTATATGATTTAGAAGTAGGATAGCTGTAATAATCTAATCCCTGCGCGGTGGAGTTAGCACCTCCGGCTGAATTTACTTCAGGATCCCACCAGGAATACTTTGTGAACGTTAAAAGGTTCTGACCGCTCACATAGATCTGAAAATTGCTTATCCCCCTAATCGTTGCGGCGGGCAGACTATAGGATAACATGATATTTTTTAACCTCATGTATGATCCGTCTTCAACAAACCGGTTGGAGATGTTTGTGGATGTTGAAATGCTGGGGCGTGGATATTTAGCGTTGGTATTAGCAGGTGTCCAGTGATTGTAAAAAACTTCTTTCGGGGCATTGAGTCCAATGCCGTAATCCAATGTGTTATTGATCGAACTTATATTCAGTAAGTCATTTCCCTGTGTGCCTTGTATAAAGAATGACAGTTCAAAGTTCTTATAGGTCATGGAGGAATTAAATCCATAAATAAAATTAGGGTTAGGGTTACCGAAATATGTTTTATCCCTGATAGAAATGCTTCCATCTTTATCTAAGTCCTGGTATTTGATCTTGCCTGCATCTGTATATCCTTCTTCAAGATATCCCCAGAATATACCAATAGGTTGACCCTCTCTCAGAATGCTCGTATTATCCGAAACGGCGTTGACATCAATTTGACCGCCCAGTATGTCTTCGCCGTTATATAGCTTTATTACTTTGTTTCTGTTAAGAGATACATTGGTATTAATATCCCACTTAAATGCCCCGGTTAGTATTTTGGCATTTAATCCAAACTCAAATCCTTTATTCTGAACTTCACCAACATTGCGGATGGTAGTAGTAAAACCTAATGAAGATGGAAGCCTTACTGTATTCAAAAGGTCCCTGGTGTTTTTAATGTAGTAATCAACCGACAGTCTGATCCGGTTATTCAAAATACCCCAATCAATTCCTATATCTTTTTGTTCCGTGGTTTCCCATTTTAAGTTACCGGGTAACCTTGTGCCGGGAGCATATGTGTTATATAAGGCATCTCCAAAAATTGTTTTTCCTGCAATTAACTGGTTGAGTGTGGCATAGGCATTGATTGCCTGGCTGCCTGTATATCCCCAGCTTGCTCTCAGCTTAAGATCGGAGATAAATGAATTTTCCTTTAAAAAATCTTCGTTAGAAATACGCCAAGCAAGTGCGGCAGAAGGAAAGAAGCTCCATTTATTACCCTGGCTGTATTTGGAAGAACCATCGTTCCTGAAGCTGATAGTTGCGAGATATTTTTCGTCGTAACTGTAATTTATTCTTGCCAGATAAGACAACAATGCAGATTTGGAATAACCGGAACCAGGTATGCCGGGTATTTCGGCCGATGACAGATCGTATGTTTCAGTTACATCGCTTATGAACCCCGTGCCGCTACCCCTTAATGAAGTGCTGATAAAATCCTGGTAGGTAAATCCTGCCATTGCCGATAAAGCATGTTTTTGATTGAAGTTTTTAGAATAGGTAATAGTGTTTTCGCTCAGCAGGCTGGTCATTTGAGAGGTGCTGACACTTGCCCTGCCAGGTGAATTGATATATTTTGTTGTAGTATAAGCATCTGTTCTGTAGTTGGCAGTTTCTATACCACCAAGTATTTTAATAGTGAGATCGGGTATAGGACTGTAACTGAAAGAGGTATTGGCAAGTATTCTGTCTGCCTTTGTAGCGTTTGTTTGTTCATTGATAATAGCCATCATATTCGACAATGAATTTGAAATAAAAGGATAGGCAGTAAGCATTACCCTGTATGAACCATCATCGTTATACGGCGTAAGTGTGGGGGGAGTGGAAAGTGCCGCCGAGATCATTGATGCGCCCCTGTTACCACCCTCGCTGTTTTTATCATCTCTATTGATCCGTGTCAATATGGTGGAAAGATCCAGGCTGATCTTTTTATTCAGATTATGATGAATATTGGCCCTTACGGAATACCTGTCATAATCGCTTCTTTTAACAATACCATCCTGGCTAAGTATGCTTCCCGATATAGAAAATTGCGTTTTGTCAGTGCCTGAGCTGACATTTAAGCCAATGGTTTTCATAGGCGCTTTTCTGAACAAATTATTCTGCCAGTCGTAACCTTTGTCAAAACTGTTTATCTGTTCTTCTGTAAAATAAGGCTGCAGCCCGTCATTATCCCTTACTATGTTTACAAACTGGGCATATTCTTTTGCATCCATCAGGTCCAGCTTATGACGCAATACCTGCACACCATAACTGGATTCAAAAACCACTTTTGTGCGGCCTGCTTTGCCTCTTTTGGTAGTGATCAGTACCACACCATTGGCTCCTCTTGATCCGTAAATAGCTGTGGCCGAAGCGTCTTTAAGGATTTCAATGCTTTCAATATCTATATTGTTCAGCACGGTTGGATTGCTGTCCGAAATAGGAAAGCCGTCAACAACATACAACGGCTCATTGCTGCCCTGGATAGAATTGGTGCCACGTATGCGAACGCTGACAGCTGCTCCCGGCGCACCTGTATTTTGCAATACCTGCACACCCGGCGCCCTCCCGGATAATGCCTGTAAAACATTATTTGCTGGAAATGCGTTGAGATCTTTAGACTTCACCTGTGCTACAGCGCCGGTAAGGTCCCGTTTCTTAACTGTTCCATACCCGATCACCACCACTTCATTCATATCTTTCTGTTCCTCCGTCAGCCTTATATTGATAGTAACAGCATTTCCAACCGCTTTTTCTTCTGTTACAAATCCTACATATGAAAACACCAGTACAGCTTTTGTGGAAGGCACTGTTATTGAATAATTACCATTATTATCGGAAACAATGGATTGACCTGTTCCCTTTATAGTAATAGTAGCCCCCGCAAGAGGCTGCCCTTTTTCATTTGTGATACTTCCTTTTACCGTGACCGGGGGCGGTATTGCAGGGTTGTCTTCTTTTTCTCCGGTCGCAAATTTATCAGCTATTTCTTTTTCCCGGACAATAACAGTATTATACTTTATTTCATATACAAGAGGCTGTTCTTTGAAGCACATATTCAGC
>CAZFGP010000114.1:0-5294 GCA_964518685.1 uncultured Terrimonas sp. | reverse complement strand
GTATTCCTTATATCAAGGGAAACAGGTTTAGCCTTCCTCAGGGCCTTGTTCTCATAGATGAACGAATAACCCGTTTGCTTCTCAATAAGCCGGAAAACTTTTGAAAGAGAAATATTTTTCTCCGAAATACGTATTTCCTGTGAATACGTTTTTGCATTAAGTTGTAAGGTGAACGCAAGGATCAAAACTGCGGTTAGTTTCATAATCAACAGCTTTTTAATAAAAAGTTTCTCAGAACTCTTCTGAACTTGGTAAAATAATCGTGAATCCATAATTTTGAATGTTTGGGTTTTGAAAATTTAAGTGTGATCGTTTGAATTTTAATTGCCCATCCGCCGGGAGTGTTGGTAGCACTTCCGGCTTTTGTTTTGGCTAAAGCAGGTTATTACATTATTGTATGTATTTTGGTTAAGAAAAAGGGTTTATGATTCTTTATAAGGGGATACGATTATATTCTTCCCTTTAATGTTAAACTGAACCTTATGTGTAGTTTCAAGAATTTCCAGTAATTGCCCGATATTTTTTTTACGCTCAATTTTTCCTGAAAGACCTGTTTCCGGAAGTCCCGCTTCATACACGATATTAACATCATACCACCGCGCTATTTGTCGCATAATGGCTTTCACATCCAAGTTGTCAAACCAGAACGCCCCGTTTTTCCAGGCAACTACAGTTTCAATATCCACACCGGTAAGCACCTCTGTTCTTTTGTCAGACTTTGTTATATGTGCCTGTTGGCCAGGGGTCAGGAACACAGTTTTGTCCGGCATATTTACCTTAACTGACCCTTCAAGCAGGGTGGTGTTTATTGCTGCTTCCTCATCGTAAGCCATTATATTAAAATGGGTGCCTAAAACTTCGATAATGCCGCCATTGTCTGTGGCAGATTTTATATTCACATGGAATGGCTGCTTTTTCCCACCCGGCAATACACTTTTAGCAATTTCAAAGTATCCTTCTCCGGTCAGCTCCACCTGCCTGGTGGCATTTTTGAACGTTGTTGGGAATTTCAGCGAAGACGCGGCATTGAGCCACACTTTGCTGCCATCGGCTAATACTATCACATACTGTCCGCCACGGGGTGTGGTAACGGTATTATACGCAACCCCATTGTCTTGCCCACCGGACGTAGCATAACTAAGCTGCCCCTCTATCTTAATGACCTTCGCATTTCCCTGAAGCGCCACGTCTCCGTTCTCCGCTTCGTTGAGATCTATTACGGAACCGTCTGTCAGCGTTAATGTGGCTTTGTTCCCTCCGGGAATAATGTTTTCATTTTTATTTTCTGAGGCCACCGCAGGCGCCACAGATCTGCTTCCATCATTCAGGTAATAATAAGCGGCTGCAGAAACCAGTACTAAAATAATGGCTGCCGCTACCCTGGCAAATCTTCTTTTATAAAATGGCACCACTATACCAGCGCCGGTTCTCTTCAATAATTCTAATCTTACCCGTTCGCTCCATTCATTTTCCTCCAGCGGCAGTTCCCGGCTGAACGACTGCTCGTGGGCTGCCTGCATCTGCTCAAGCACCAGGCGGTTAGCTTCGTCTTTTCCTATATAATCCAATACTTCTTCCAACTCTTCCGCCGTGCATTCATCGTCGAGATAGCGGGCGATCAATTGCTTATAATAGGTCTTATCTTTTTCCATTCTGTGGGTTTATTAAGTATAAATCCCCGAAAAGAGAAACAGGGTGGGTGGGGGGAAAAAGTTTCATGTTGCAAGTTTCAGCTTTGGGGGTAAAAGCCCGAAGGGCTATACCTATCAATAGCCCTCAACAAGGCCGGGGATAGGACAGATGAAGAACATAACCTTGAAAGGGTTGAATAGGCAGTTTGATAAGTGAAAAGTCTGAAAAATTGATCAACCAAGCTATAAGATACGTATAAAATTTGTATATTCGGTCGTACTAAATGTATGCGATATGAATAGTAAATTGACATTAAGATTGAGCGAAAGAGTGATTGAGCGTGCTAAGCAGTACGCTTCAAATAAAAAAACAAGCTTATCAAGATTAATAGAAAACTACCTTGATTCATTAACACGTGATCAAAATAATGACTTTGAGATTTCGCCTTTTGTAAAAAGTATTTCCAGTGGAAAAAGTATTCCTACGAACATTGATGCCAAAAAAGCAAGAGAAAAATATCTTGATTTTTTAGACAAAAAATATCAATAGGGATGCAGCGGATTTTTTTAGATACGAATATCGTGATTGACTTTCTTGGAGAAAGAGAAAATTTCTATGAGCCGGCAGCAAAAGTCCTGACTTTAGCAGACCAAAAGAAAATTAGAATATATACTTCTCCAAGTTCGGTATCAAATGCTTACTACCTGCTCTCAAAATATGAAAATGCTAAAGTTGCGCTTGAAAAGATCAGGAAATTCAAGCTGATCTGCAGCCTATCAATTATGGACGATGAAGTAGTTGAAAAAGCGATCAATTCCGGCTTTAAAGACTTTGAAGATGCTATGCAGTATTTCAGCGCCATTGCAACAAACTGTGATGTGATTATTACGCGAAATGAAAAAGATTTTAAAAATGCACTCATTCCGGTAATGGATGCAGAAAGCTATCTTCAAACGCTTAAAAAATAACCTCACTGAGCAACAACAGGATGAGGCTGATCTCACCGTACCGGTAGAAATATTGCCGGATATCCTGCATGGCTTTCATCATGTGTTCTTTCACCGTATTACGCGAAATACCCAACTCATTTGCCACTTCATCATATGTTTTATTGCTTTGTCTACACAGCTTAAATACTTTTCGTCGTTGTGGGGGCAACCGGTTAATCGCATTTTCCAGCAACCGCTGGTATTGCAACCACCGTAATCTTTTTTCGGGGTCGTCTGGCTCCATTTCAAACCGGATCAATACCTGTTTCCTGAGCGTTTCATCCAGTGAGATCTTCTTTAATAATTTAAAGGCTATATTGCGACTTATACGGTATAGATAGGCAGGGAAAGATTGTGCCGGATTGAGGCGATGCCTGATCTCCCAGATTTTCAAAAAAGTATCCTGGATGATATCTTCAACAAGATCTGGCAGTTTAACAAAACGGATTAGCCAACTATACATCTTTGAATGATACTTGTTATATAATTCAATGAACGCCTCAGCATTATTTTGCCGTAGTTCCTCAATTAATTGTGCATCGTTGTATTTATCCTTTCGGATCAAAAAAGTAATATTTAGCGATCACAAAATAAAAAATAAATTCCAGTTTCTTCACCACCTTCGTATTCATCACATGCTAATCTGCGTACTTCCCAATTTCTGCATATAATCTTCTTTTCTCAGAAGGACGATGAGCATCAGCTTCAACAATAGTTCCTGCCCGATTGATAACCACATACAAAGGCAATGCATATCCTTTTCCCTGCCAGAAGATACGCGACAAATCTTTCAGCAGGGTCTCATTTGCGCGAACATGACTTCCTCTGAGATTATAATATTTGATAAGTTCCTTCCATTTTGCATCCTGTATATCGTTATCCACTGAAATGAACAGGTGCTCAACCTCCTTTGAATCTAAATACCTTGCAAGATCTTTCTCATAATCAAACTGATCCTTACAGGTAATACACCAACTGGCCCAGAATTCTATAAAAACCACTTTCCCCAAAAAGGGAGCCATTAAATCGCGAAAGGAGTTGATGCCATTATACCCTGAAATGAGTTTCTGTTCCGATGAGAAATCCCCTTTCACCTTATCATAATAATCATTCGCTTTCTTGACCAGAGGCTCCAGATAACCCATATAACTGCTTTTAGGGTAGCGATTTCTGAACTGACCCGCATACTTCACCAATTCCGAAAAATGCTGTTCATTACCCAACTCCGTAAATAAAATACCCGCTTCAAGATATTCAGCCACAGCAGGCAGCAAGTTGCTCCGGATAGCCCCAAAGGTTTCCTTCAATGCTGCCAAAGCATTATAAGAAGTTGAAACTCCGGTTTTATTCTTGTTCCTGATCCACTGGAGATAACCACTTATATAATTGCCCGCATAAGAGCTGAAGCCTGGATTATATCCAAAAGTTTTAAGCGCAGCCTGATTATTAACAGGATACTCTTTGTATAATTTCTCCCATAAAAGAGCCAGATCGGCGGGAAAAATAGGGTTGTACCCCAGATGATCCTCCGGCAGTTGGGTTAATGCATATCTTCCCGCAATAACCTCAGACAATACAGACGCGTGATAATAATCGAGATTTAACTGCATAAAATCCATAAAAGTCTTGTCAATTTTTCTTTCATCATACAAAACTTTAAACAGATTGAGCCTTACGTTTTTATCTGATTCCAGATGTTGTTCTAATAAGATAGCCGTACTGTCTCTTTTATAACGGGGTACAAGGTTACCCGGATAAGGCAGCTCCATAGACGTAAAGGCCTCCTGCCCTGCTTTATTATTACCCTCAATAGCCAGGGGTCTATCGGTATTTTCTTCATCAATATACAAACGAAGATTATCCCCTTTCTGGACAAAAAGCCTGATATTAAAATTCAATATCCGGATATCTACAAAACCCGTCTGGGTTTCCGTTAAAACAATATGATAATTCTCACTACGGAGGGTGTCTTCACGTACAGCTCCCCAAAAAACAGTATGATTCACCGGAAGGGTAAAAGCAATCGAAGTCTTCTTCCCATTTTTCACTTTAAGACTGATCGTAGCGACCGTTTCACCGGCATTTAACGAAGTCGCAATGCATAAAAACAGAGATATATATAAGAATCTTCTCATTACTTTCAAAAGTTAGAGTCAGGACTACAGCCGGAAGATACATCAATCTTTCAAGAAAATCTGAGTAGCCAGCAAATCCTCTAAAGTATCCCGCCTCCGGATTAGTTTAGCTTCTTCGCCTGTCATCAGCACTTCGGCAGGTTTAAACCGGGAATTATAGTTGGATGCCATTTCAAAACCATACGCGCCTGCATTGTACAGAACCAGAAAATCTTCCTCCCGTATTTCAGGCAATTCACGATCTTCTGCAAAAGTGTCGGTTTCACAAATATTTCCCACGATATGGTAATGTCCGACTCTCCCATCAGGATTAGAAATGTTCTCTATATGATGATAAGAACCATAAAACATAGGCCGGATCAAATGGTTGAGACCGCTGTTTACTCCTACAAAACAAATTGCTCCTGATTGTTTGAGCACGGTAGTCTGTACAATGAGATAACCGGCTTCACTTACCAGGAATTTCCCAGGCTCAAACCAAACCTGTAATTTTTTACCGGTCTTTTTTTCAAAATTGTCAAATTCTTCTTTAATCCTC
>CAZFGP010000113.1:0-15052 GCA_964518685.1 uncultured Terrimonas sp. | reverse complement strand
GGTGTCCCACCGACCGGAAAATTATACAGGGCGCGACAATTTTAAATGCACCCAACAATCAGCCTGCCTATTTACCCAATTAGAATCAACTACATTCATCGAGACAATAACGGAATAATATTTTCCCGGTCACCCTGTAGAACGATCAATTGCCCGTCTGCTCCCTTTTGCTTATAAGTTTTCCTGATCACCTTCATATCCTGTTCCACAGCAGCTTCATCTGTTCTCTTGCCATTGCTGTCCAATATACCGGCTATGATCAATCTCCGGGGTGCAAGACTGGCAGCCAAATCAGGTAAATCATAGGCCGAAAGCGCCCCGGGTACCAGGTTTTGAACAAAACCCGGGAAATAATACCGGCTTGTAACTATTGATCTATAGGAAGAGTAGCCATCCAGCAAAACAATTTTTTCGATCCTCTTATCAAAGGCGGCGGCATAAAGCATCACCGGCGCCATTTCTTTGCGGGCAATGCCATATACGGCTTTAATATCTTTTCTTCCTTTAAGGAAATGAACCAGTTGAATGATATCGGAAGCGCGGGTACCCACAATAGTTTTGTCAGTAATCAACGCGGTAAACCACAGATTATAAGAAGTGAAGGAAATAAAGGAATCTCCCTTAAATATACCGGGACCCATTTCACCCGTTCCAATAAGATCAGGAGCCAGCACGGTGTAGCCTTCTCTAATGTATCGTTCTATTTCGCCTTCCTCTCCCGCTTCCGCCACTTTGCCTTCAGGATGAAGATAGATCATCGCTTTTCCATTGGGCACCTCGGGGATCATCAATAAAAAAGGAAATACGTAGTTGTCTTCGCCTTTCTCAAAATATTTTTCAATCGTATATCCCGCTCTCTTTATCTGTCCGGTGAACACCGGCTGGGGTGTGCTACCCGGTTCCTGGTATCCCGACAACTTTTTAGCCGCATCCAACATCCCTGAAAGATGGTCAGGAGAAGCGCTTCGGGTATCTTCTAATTGCTGAAGACATTTTTCCGCCTCCTTCTTATTAAGACTGAATACTGTTTCTCCTCCCAGGGAAGTAGCAAGTTGCCCGGTCGGTGTTTTTTGAAGTTCCTGTGAAGTGGCAAAATCAACCTCCTCTTCTGCGGAAGAACCGGGAAGCTCCAGATATTTTTGGAAGAAAGCATACATTGCTTCCCGGTTTTTTTGTGTATAACCATGCCCGCCAGAGTCTTCCGTCTTTTGAAGATCGCCCGGCTTATCCAATATTGCAAAAACCTTTTTCAGATCTGAGAAAGATTCCCGCACCCCCTGGATGCTGAAGAAATCTTCTGTAGTTGCCATGATCAACGTTGGCTTAGGCGCTCTTGCTATAATAAAATCAGCATGATCAATACCGTTTGCAAGTTCCTGATACAAATTCTGTTCTCCATCCTGCACACCGATAGATTCCAATAGCCGTCTAAAACTGGTGATATAGCCGGCCGGCGCCGACGCAACCACCCGATCATCCAAAGCAGAAATATAGGCGGTTTGTGTTCCTCCTCCCGAAAGCCCATGAACGCCGATCCTGGCAGGGTCTACCTCCTTCCGGCTTACGAGGTAATCAATCCCCCGGATACCGTCCCACACGAAATACCTTGCTATGGATTTACCGAGTAGCGAAACCTGCACCGACGGATAAGAATGCTCCAGCGTAGAGCCGCCTATCACAGATTCGCCCTTCTCTGCGTCGAAATATTGCAGTCGTTCTCCCTGGGCGATGGGATCAAAAGCCAAAACAATGAACCCCTTTTTCACCAGATTAAGTAGCGGAAGCTGATAAAGTTCTCGTCGGTAAGCATTACCGCTGTGTCCGGTACAGAATAGGATTGCAGGAGCCGGCGATTTTACTCTATCAGGAATGAACAATGAAGCGGTTACATAAAAACCGGGGAGAGATTCATAAATTATGTTTTCAATCCGATAGTCCTTCTTCTGAATTATACTTGTCGTTCTAACGTTGAGTTTGGTTTTTTCCTGGAAAGGCCCCAACAGTCTCCACACCGTTTGCTTAATACCGACCTGGTATTTCTTCCATTCGTCTGCGGTATGTAATCGTATTAATTTTTCCGATCTGTTTTGTAATAATTCGTAAGCCCGGTCAGTCAGATAATGATACAGCGCATTAGGTGCATCGCTATACTGAAGCCATTTTTTTGTAATTACATCCAGATTATTTTGCTGCTGGGCAAAGGCGAGGGAATTAAACAGCAATATCAGCACAGTCAGCGAGAGCCTTCTGTTCCAACATCCGGATTGGGTCTTTGTGCTAATATTAAATGTTCCGGTTGAGTTGATTTTTAAAAATACCATAACAAAAAAATTTAGTCAGGAACCCCATTTCTTTAACGATAAGAACAGCCCCATTCCTCATCATATCTTGCAGCTATTCCTGCAACATCTTATCTCTGCTGTATTCACCGATCATAGAATAGTATCCGAACAAGGCGAGTCCGCCACTGATGATGGGCATTAAAATAAATACGATGATAATTCCAAACACCGTACCATCCTGGGTTCCCGAGGTAAGCTTCGGAACTCCGAAAGAAACCAGAAACCAGGCTGAAAAAAGGGCTAACAGTATCCAAATTACCCCGAAGATTCTTTTTATAACATCCATATAAAAAAGTTTTTGGTTTGTTGTTTTTAGTTTTTCATGTCTGTTGATTTGCTGCTTTTAGTCCGTATGAATAGCCGTCATCTCTCTGGTAATATAAATCATAGTAACCAAAAGACTAATGACTGCCATTATTATAGGATACCATAATCCCTCCAGGTAAAACATCGTATTTCCCATATTCTTTGCGTTAGTTACTAGGAAGACTGAGATAGCCGGTAATAGTCCGCCCATGATCCCGATTCCTATATTATACGGTACAGAGAACGAGGTATATCTTATTTTAACCGGAAACAACTCCACCAGAAAAGCAGCAAGAGGGCTATAGGTGAGGGTTCCGAAAAGAATCTGGATAAAGATAAGAAAGATTAATTTTCGTTTATCCGTCGGCGAAATCGTAATCGTCCTGGACTGCGAAACCGACGGCTCTCCATTTTTTAATACCGGATTCCCTTCTGGTGTCAGGTGAACTCTTTTGATCTCTTTCAGAGAAGCCCCATCGGCATAAAATTTCTGAAGGGTGTACACGGAATCTGATGCCTCTTCCATTTTATGAAGTTCGGCTAGAGATAATTGCTTTTCCGTTAATTCCGTTTTGATGGAAAGGTCGGCGGTTTTATACATCACCTGATAAATCGGCCGGAAAAAAAGTATGCCGCAAAGCATCCCGGCAATAACCACTAATTTTCTGCCGATCTTATCACTCAGCCATCCGAACAATAAGTAGAAGGGGGAACCTAAAAGGAGCGCAGGAACCATAATAGCAATTACCTGTTCGGGATCTACCATCATAATACCTTCCATAAAATTCATGGAATAAAAATGCCCCGTATACCAAATCACCCCCTGTGCCAATACGGGGCCGAAAAGCGCAATAAGAATAAATTTTAAATTATACCTGTTTTCAAAACTCTCCCTCAAAGGGTTTTTAGAAACCTTGCCCTCTTCTTTCAGTTTGGTAAAAGCGGGCGATTCGCTCATTCTTTTACGAATAACATAAGAGATGTATACCATCAGGATGGATATCCAGAAAGGCAAACGCCAACCCCAGGCATCGAATTTTTCCGCAGACAAAATACTCCTGGTAGCAAAAATAACGATTAAAGAAAGGAACATGCCGATGGTGGCGGAGGTTTGAATCCAGGAGGTCCAGAAACCTTTTGAGCCTTTCTTCGCATGTTCGGCTACATAAGTTGCAGCGCCGCCGTATTCCCCACCCAAAGCTAACCCCTGCAAAAGTCGCAGAATCAGTACCAAAGCGGGAGCGAAATATCCGATGGTATCATATTCGGGAACGAACCCGATCAAAAAAGTAGTTACGCCCATCAGCAACAGGGTAACCATAAACGTATGCTTCCGCCCTATCAAATCGCCTAATCGTCCAAAAATAACGCCTCCGAAGGGTCGTACGATAAATCCGGCGCCGAAAGTGGCGAGGATAGATAACAGCGCGGCTGAAGGATTAGTGTCCGGGAAAAACTTGGCCGAGAGCACCCCTGCCATGCTTCCGAAAATAAAAAAATCATACCATTCAATAAGGGTTCCAGTGGAAGAAGCTGCGATTACCCCCCAGATGCCGGAGGTCTTTTTGCGAGTTTGCATAGTCTAAGATAAGTCCTAAATCTTTTCTTTATATAAAACACTTTGCGTTTTTGAGCAGTACAGAGTAGGTTTTTGCCAGAGCTTCCCGGGATAAATCCATTGAGAAATCATGAATACGATGTCGGGATTTGTATTGGCCGTTTAAGTTGCTCGCAAGAAGTAAATAAATTCTTTTCTTTTGAAGTTTAGGAAAAATCACCCATAACAAGTTTCCAAGATTTTGCCTTCCCCTATTTTCGGATCGCGAAGGAATCAATAATTTTATTACCTGAATTCTTCGCCTGAAAACTCAGTTTATTCCCGTCAATCTTTATATATTGATAAATATCCCCGTTAAAATTTCGTACTGCTGCATAAGGCTCTTCGGGCCGATCTTTAGGCTTGGTAGGTATACCAATTGATTCTACATAAACCGTACCTTCCTTATGGGAAGGTACTACTCTTCCTCCTTTCATGGGTTTGGTGCGCATATAGTAGTGAATATGTCCGTTCATTACCATATCTACATGATGCTTATCAAATATAGGAACCCAGGCTTCCTGGATATCGTACGATGGTTCTTTCCAGTTGTAAGGCGCAAAATGAAAGATGGCAAATTTCCAGGTGGCCTTACTCCTGGCTAACTGTTCTTCGATCCAAACCTTTTGTGAATCCACTGAAGCTGTAGCTTCGATCATCAGAAACAACGCATTTTTATATTCAAAGGAATACGTATGTTCCTGATAAACGCCCGCCGGAGCATTTTTAGGATAGCTGAATAACTCGCGGTACATCCAGGCGCCCAATCCTCTTCTGGTATCATGATTGCCAATTACCACCATCAAAGGTTTCCGACTGATCACTTCTTTTGTGAAATGAAAAAGATCATCCCATTGATCGCGCTCCAGACCTTCACTTACCAGGTCGCCTGCGATGGAATAGAAAGCAGCATCGGGATGGTTTTGATCTGCCAGATTAAATAATTTGTTTATCGTAGGTGAATGATGGGTATCGCCCGTCCAGATAAAGGAAAAGGAACTATCCGGAACTGCTGTGGTAAATGAATATTTTTCTGACCAGGTGGATTGAGGTGAAATCTGATATTCATAAGAGGTTCCGGGCTTCAGGTTTCTCAGTTGAGCCGTAAACCGATTAATATACCGGTCGTTCATTAGGTACCTGTCTTCCATCCTGAATTTTTCAGCCGATGCAGACATTACCCTATTGCTTCCTTTTTCGCGATAAACCACCGTTCCTGTATTGAACGTAGTATCTGTACGCCATTGGATATCAATTCCCGTTCCCGGATCAGCACTCCAGGTAAGCATAATTTGATCGGGGGTAGCAGAAGATGGATACGCGGTTTTTCGAAAAGCGCCGATCAAATGCGACTCGGTTCCTCTGCCTCTTATCGTTGTTAATAACTTCTGCCCTTTCATCTTTTCAGGTACATTAAGCAAAATAAGTTCTGTCCAGTCGTGATAAGTAAATGCACTATCCTGTAACTCTCCCACGTATTGGTTAGCCGGAAAGAAGTTGGTTAACTCAAGATGATCACCAGGGTTACGGGGAGCCACCGAAACAAAATAATGTAATGAATAATTTTCAAAACCATTTACACCTAATCCAATATGTCCTGCACCAAATTCCTTTTGCCACACTTCATATGTTACCGCCTCATTAGTGATGGTAAGATCGGTCTTCACAAATCCGGAAGGCTCCAGCCAAAAGGGAACGATCTTCTGCTCCGTACTACGCATAATGGATACTGTTACAGGAACATTTGCATCAAACATCCAGTGTTTGGTGGCTAATATTTCCTTTTCCTGGTCATCAACCAATCCCATAACCTGCTCGTAGTTCAGGGATGTCAACTCCTGTTCGTTCATGGTTTTGTATAAAGAGGTAACGGTTTCGTCCATAACCTCCTTAACCATTTTGTTCTGTTTTTTTTCGTTGGTACAAGCGTTAAATGCACCGGCAGATAACAGCATGAAAAGAAAAAACGCATAGAACATTCTACTATTTATCATGACAAAATTTTAAAGGGACTGAAACCATCTAATGAGTAAAAAAAGGGTTAAGGATACTACCCAAATAAGAATAAATTAATAAAAGTTATCCGATGACCAGATGAATGCTGATAATGTTCTCTCCCACACCGGTGTCATTTACACTCCCGTGAATCTTTACTTCCAGTTAAAGGATCCCGAATAAAATGATTTCCTTCCTGTTACCAGTTATCCGTCCTAAAAGAAGATGCAGGCAATCCTTCCGTATTAAACAGATCGCCGACAACAAAATCCTCAAATGCATACCGTACGGCAACCGGTTTTTCTACATAAGGAGAAAACAGGGTTATTCCTTTCCCGGTAATATAGGCCTGGGCAGGATGAAATCTCTTATTTTCCCCCGCCACTTTAAAATTATTTAATTCCTTTCCGAAAGTGGTTAAACCATTGTTTGCATGATCAAATGTCAGCTTAACGGTCTGTCCTTCAATAGTCATTTCCCTTAATACCGGACCGGAATATTCAATTCCTTTTTTCCCGTAGGTATTTGCCAGGGCCAGAAACGCAAGTCTTTCACCCACCTCTTCCTTGTGCGCGGGGTGAATGCTGATATCACTCCCTAAATCCAAAATGGAGGCCATACCACTGTGGGGAATATTAGAAGAAGCTTTGAATTGCGCTTCGCGAAGGTAGGCAGAGTTGGCATTGGTACCATAAATAAACGGTGCAATCTGCACATAGTAAAAAGGAAAATCACCGATCCCCCATTGCTTACGCCAGTTCTGCACCAGGGCAGCCATCAGTTTTTCGTAACGCTCAGGCTCTTTCCAGTTTGATTCTCCCTGGTACCACAAACCACCCCTAAAGGCATAACCCACCATTGGGGCAATCATGGCATTGTATAAAACCGTTGGACTTTGCACGCTATAGTCGCCTTCTTTATTTTTGTCTGGAAACTGAATCCAGTCAAAGTCAGCAAAGCCGTTTTCGCTTATCCACGGCTCTATGCGTGTACCCCCATAACTGGAACAAATCAAACCTACCGGAACTTTCAACTCCTGCTGTAACATTCTGCCGAAGAAATATCCGGCGGCGCTAAAATCTACAACGTTTTCAGGGCTACACTCCTTCCAGCTTCCCTGGAAGTCCTCTTCCTGTTTTAAACTTTTGGTGAGTTTTACGGTAAACAGCCTGATACTGTTATTGGTAGATGTTGCAATAGCCTTATTGGATCCGATTACCGGTTCATTGCGGTACCCGCGCATGGGCATTTGCATATTGGATTGGCCGGAACAAATCCACACTTCTCCAATTAATACATTATTCAGGGTAAGTCTTTTCCCATCAGAAAGAGTAATAGAATAGGGTCCTCCCGCTGCCGGCGTAGCCACTTTCACAGACCACTTCCCCGAGTGATCCGCCTTTGTTGTATATCCTTTTTTATTCCACGAGGTAACTACCTGCACGGGTTGACCAGGGGTTGCATTGCCCCAGATAGCAGCATTGGTTTGCTGCTGTAATATCATATTATCGCCAAAAATGGAGGGTAATTTAATTTCTGCCCAGGCAGCTGATAACCCACAGAAAAGAAAGAGAACAGAAAGAGAAAAATAGTTCCTGAAAAGGTTCATAGTTGATTTTTTTAAACATTATAGGGCCCTAAATATAAAAAATATTCTTTTTCCATCACGTTTCTTCTCTTTGATACTTCTGATACCACCCGACTTAAAATTTTATGCATCTATTAAAGCAAGATCCGCAACCATTACCAAAGGAATAAAAGTAAATGTCCCCGCCCGCGGTGCGGTGATGATGGCCATTGACAAGAAATAGAAGCTACTGTTTGCTCACAGATAACCACAGATAAATCCCTGAGAGACTATTCTCTACCTCTTATTGGCATTATTTACTATCTTCAATACTGCCAAATTATTATCCATGAAATATGTGGTTTTATACTTTTTATCACTATTTGCTATCCATGCAGAGGCTCAATCGCAAAATATTACTCAAGAGGTTACCATCACCTCTTTAAATGAGAAAACCTCAGTGCGGGTAAACGAAGAAGGGAGCATTCAGGTAAATGTATCTCCGGCAGATGCACAGAAATTTGAGATTGCAGGCATGGTTCGTTACAGCGATTTCGGCGCCAGAGGAGATGGTGTAACTGATGACATTGACGCCATTGCCGCTACGCATGCATTTGCTAACAAAAATAATCTTTTAGTGAAAGCAGATGAAGGTGCAACGTACTATATCAGCGGAAAGGAACGAACAGCCGTTATTCAAACAAACACCGATTTTGGAACTGCCAACTTCATTATCAATGATACGGAGGTGGAAAATATCAAGGCTCCTATCTTCATGATTATTTCCACTCTCCCTTCTTTTTATCCCGGTTCTGTATCCTCTCTCAGGAGAAATCAGGAGGAAATCAAAATTGATTTGCCTGGACCCTGCCTTATTTCCGTTATTGACACCAATGTAAAACGCTATATTCGATATGGTCTGAACCAAAATAACGGCACTCCTCAAACAGATATATTTATTGCAGACCAAAACGGCAGGGTGGATATGGCTGCCCCGATAATCTGGGATTTTGACCGAATTACACATATTACCGCACTGCCTATTGACAAGGACACCCTGCATATTACCGGTGGGCGTTTTACTACCATTGCTAATCGGGCAGAATCGAGGTATACTTATTACAACCGGGGTAT
Organism: uncultured Terrimonas sp.; assembly: GCA_964518685.1. Lineage (GTDB taxonomy): Bacteria > Bacteroidota > Bacteroidia > Chitinophagales > Chitinophagaceae > Agriterribacter. The sequence continues at coordinate 6,111 of CAZFGP010000113.1, read as the reverse complement.
TGTCGTGAGACGATCCAATGTAATTATAGAAGGACTTGAGCATCGTATTACCGGCGAAGGAGACCAGGGAGCGCCATATTCTGGCTTCATCAATATCAGCGACTGCGCCTATGTAACGGTTAGTAACACCCTGCTTACGGGGCACAAAACCTATCACACCATCGGCTCAGCAGGGAAGCCCGTTTCCATGGGCAGTTACGATATTTCAGTGAGTCGCGCACTTAATATTTCCTTTTTAAACTGTAGTCAGACCAATGATATCAACGATAAAACCTATTGGGGCATATTGGGTTCCAACTACTGCAAGAACCTGCTATACGACAGTTGTATCCTTTCTCGTTTCGACGCACACATGGGCGTTGCCAATGCCACGATACGAAATTCCACTTTGGGATATATGGGTATCAATGCCATTGGCAGCGGTACGTTTACCGTAGAGAATTCAACTATCAAAGGTCGCACTTTTATTAATCTCCGCAGTGATTATGGCAGTACATGGCAGGGAGAATTCATTATCCGTGACTGTGTTTTTGTACCAGACGGAGGCAGGCCAATCAGCGCCAGCATTATCGGCGGACTTAATACAGGTCAACACGATTTCGGTTACACCTGCTATATGCCGGAAAAGATATCTATTGAAAACCTTCTGATCAACGATTCCAATCATCCGAAGAACTACCGGGGCCCTGCCATCTTCTCAGATTTTAACCCGCAAATGACTGATGATACCTACCGGGAGCAGTTTCCTTATATAATAACCAGGGAAGTAAACCTAAAAAATGTAACTACCGTAAGTGGTAAAAACATAAGGATCAGCGATAATTCATTTATGTTTAATAAGGTGAAGGTAGTTAGTGATTAATTCTCCTGCTGAATCCTTTTTAATAAATCTGCCAACTCTTTCAACTTACCCGGATATTGCTCAGCAAGGTTTTGATACTCACCAATATCTTTAGATAAATCATATAATTGCGGTCTGGGATTATTACCCAATTCTATATTGGTTAGCGAATTATAGGCTGGTCCGTTTCCGGGGGAAATGTATTTCCAGTTGTCCTTAACGATCGAAAGAGTTCCGGCATGCTTGACTAAGCTGGTTCTCCCTTTTGAAGATTTCCCGCTTAGAGTCCTCCATAAATTTTCACTATCCGTTGACATTCCCTTTGGGATCCCCTGCCTCAGCAAAGAGCTGAAAGACGCTAAGATATCCATCTGACAAATAAGTGCATCACTTACTCCCGGTGGTATATTATCCTGCCAACGGATGATAAACGGCACACGGGTACCCCCTTCAAAGGAACTGTACTTTCCTCCGCGTAAGGCTCCGGCAGGCCGATGCCCGTTTTGTTTAAGAACTGCGTCATCCTGATAACCATCGTCTAAAACAGGACCATTATCACTAGTGAAAATAATGATAGTATTTTTCTCCAAATGCAGGCTTTCTAATAATCGGGTAATTTCACCCACCGCATAATCCAGTTGCAGGATGGCATCACCCCGAAACCCCATGGTGCTTTTTCCCTTGAACATGGTGGAAGGCATGCGCGGTACATGTGGTTCCGTCAAACTATAATAAAGAAAGAAAGGCTCTTCTTTATGTTCCTTAATAAAAGACGCTGCTTTTGCCAAAAAGGTAAGGGGCATCTCTTCATCCGTCCATCTTGCCGTTTTACCACCCGACATATATCCAATTCTTCCTATTCCATTTACAATAGTATTATCATGACCGTGATTAGGTGATGCTTTCATTTTCAACAATTCAGGGTTTTCTCTCCCGGTTGGTTCATTGCCCACCTTATGGTCATAGTTCACCTCAATAGTATCTTTTGGAGGTAATCCACTTACCCGGTGATTTTCTATAAATACAGTTGGCACCCGGTCGGCTGTGGCGGGAAAAATAAAAGCGTAATCAAATCCCGTTTCCAAAGGACCTGGTTTAATCTCTCCATTCCAGTTTTTATTTACTTCAGCGCCCAATCCGAGGTGCCATTTACCAACAATGCCCGTGGCATAACCCGCCTGTTTAAACAATTTCGGCAGGGTGAGTGAATCTGTTGGAATAATTAAGGCCGCATCACCGGGTAAGATCCCCGTTCCGTTTCGGCGCCAGGGATACTGACCTGTCATTAGGGCAAAACGGGAAGGGGTACAGGTAGCCGAAGTGGAGTTGGCATTGGTAAAGCGCCTGCCTTCAGCAGCCAGCCGGTCCACATGAGGGGTTTGAATTCCGGTAGCGCCATAGCAACTCAGATCCCCATAACCCAGGTCATCTGCATAGATAAAAACTACGTTAGGATGTCGTTGTGCAATTACCGTAACAGACAGAAAAAATATCATCAGGCAAAAAAGAAAGAGAGGTCTCATATGGCAACAACATTTGTGGAGGTTATATTATAGTCCTTCAAAGGCTAAACAAAGAAAATTAAAAACATTTCATCCCCTTAAAGATAGGCTTTTTTATTCCGGTTCAATCAGGAACTAAATGGGGGGAAGCCATCATGGAGAAATATTAATGTAATTTCGTACACAAAAAATGATTGTATTTATTGCTGCCGTAGGAGCGAACAACGAATTAGGAAGAGCAGATGGTAAACCCCTTTGGCATCTTCCGGACGAATATAACCGATTCAGAAAAATAATTAGAAATCACCCCATTATTATGGGACGAAAATCTTTCGACGTCATTGTACATCCGTTGGAAGATAGCTTGAATATTATAATCACTCATCAAAAAAAATATCATCCAAAGGGTGTATTGGTTGTGAACACACTGGAGCAAGCAATTCAAAATGCCGGCAGTACCAATGAAATCTATGTCATAGGCGGAGGGGAAATCTTTAAGCTGGCCCTTTCCGAAGCTTCCAGGATGGAAATATCCCGGATAGACGGGACTTTCCCCGAGGCGGATGCTTTCTTTCCCGAATTTTCACTTCAGGATTGGAAGCTGATTGCCACTCAAAGGCATGAAAAAGATCAGCATCATGCTTTTTCTTTTACCTATCAGACCTGGGTAAGAAAATGAAAAAAATTTGTCCCGTTCTATAATTCCCTTTTCTTCGGGTATTGATAAAATTCCGTCAAAACAGGAGTTACTTTATACTTTTCAAATATTCCAATAAGTCCGCCATCTCATCAATATTGATTGAATTTTCCAGTCCATCGGGCATTAAAGACACCTCCATTGACCGGATCGTTTCAATTTGTTCTCTTTTGATGGTTTGTTCTCCCCCACCCACATTTCTTAATACAACCTGAGATGAAGTTTCATTTATTATGGTTCCCGAATAAGTCTGTCCATCTGTAGTCTGGATAATAATTCCGTCATAACCAGGAGCGATGTCATTATTGGGAATTAGAATAGCTTTCAGAATGGAGCTTTTATCCCGGTCCACATAAGTTAATAAATCGGGGCCTATCTCATGTCCCATTCCCTCCAGCCGGTGACACTGAGCGCAAACCCGTTCAAAAATCACCTTGCCGTTTTTAATATTGCCCTTTTTACCGGTGGCATCATAATATCTGGTTTCCACTTCCTTTCTTTGATCCAAAGAAAAGTTAGAAAGAGTTTGATTCGCCAGTTCCCGGATATCCTTATTAGGATGTTGTTTTAATAAAGATTGCGCCTTGCGGCCAATTAAAGAGGCTCTTACCTTTTCCTCTTTCACTGCATGCATCAATCGCAGTGTGAGTTTTTCATTGCCTAAAAACTTTTGTTCTACCCCGTCCCGAACAGACTTTGGAAAGTTATTCCAAAGAACAATCATTTTATCAATAGTCCTGTCATCTCCCTGGTTGATGAGGATTTCTGCCGCCGCCTGTTGAAAGGTGATGGATCTTTTGGAAGATAGAAGGTTGTCCACTAAGTTCTGGTCTATTCCATCCGGATTTAATCCCAGGATTTTTACTGCGTTGATCAATATATCGTCCGGTTCATCCTCCTTTGTGATAATAGATTTTGATTTGGCAATAGCGGAAGCTAAAGCTGCACTTTTATCGAATTTCAATAGAGAGGCTAAATCCAACGCTGCCTTTTGCACATCAACAGCCTGCATGGATGCAAGTTTCAGCAAATGTTGCTGACCTATAGAAGATAAATTCTGGATTTTTCCTCCCTGCTGCAAACCTTTCTGAAGGCCGGTAAGACTTGCCGTTTGAATCAGATGGGACTGCTCATTTAATATAAGACTCAAAAGCTCAGTTATAGCGGCTTTATTTTGCAGAGACCCTGTTATTTGGGCAATTTTCTTTAGTAATTCTCCTTTTCCTTTTTCGGAATCATCATTTTTTGTTGAAATGTCCAGTACTCTTTCGTACCAAAAAACGGAATGATCTGAAATGGTTAAGCAGGCAGCATCCTGAAACCATTTATCGGTCAAATGATTACTAACAATGCTGAAAACGGGCTCAAAGGACTTTTGATGAGGGAGCATTCCCAAAGTCAGCAAAGTTTGAAATTGAACATGTGTCTGAGTATCTTTGCTTAATGCTATAAGATGGTCAATGATTTCAGGATTGTTCAATCTGGTTTCAGAAAGAATGACTGCCTGCTTACGCACTTCACTGTTTTCATGCTTTAATGCTTTATTAACCTGCTGATCGTCTAAAATTCCAAGCCCTTCCATCGTCCATAAGGTATGAATATAACCTTCCGGAGATAAAGACTTGTTAAGTTTATTTTCCAATTCAGGTTGTAGCGATTTGGAACCCGATGCTACCAATAACCTTTGGGCATTGATGCGCCACCAGTAATTGGGATGATTAAGATATTCAATCAATTGATCAGGTGAGCTACTGTCAAAAACAGTTTTTTTATTTCCGGGTTTGTAATCGTCTCGCACAATTCTGTATATCCGGCCCCGGTCTTGTCCTTCATAAAAATCGGATTCCAGTATGATGCCCACCTGGGTTTGATATCCACCCTCTTTCGTAAGGATTCCGGAATGAGGAATAAAAGCCGGATGCTCAACCAGTTTTCTATACATATCCACCACATACAAAGCGCCATCAGGCCCAATTGTGGTATTCACCGGCCGAAACCAGCTTTCAGGAGAAGCCATAAATTCCTGGTTTTCCAAAATTCTGCTTGCTGTAAATGTAGCTCCATTTGGAGAAAGACGATCTGCATGAACTACATTCCTCGCCGGATCGCACATGAAAGCGATGTTATTATATTCTTCAGGAAAAATCCCACCGTTATATATAATATTTCCGCAGGCGGAGGTAACGTGACCTACTTCATGCTCAGAGGAGCGAAAATCCTGCATATTCTTTGTAATGGAATAAAGCCGGGTAGCCTTTCCATGATCGGACAAGGATTCCATTTCATTGCTCAGGCTAAAATATGCATTCCTTTGAGGATAACGATGGGGGATAACAACATGACGAATATGATCCGCATTCATCAGGGTAAAACGATTACCATAAGCATCAAAAGTATTTCCAAATTGAGAGACTCCACCAGAGCGTTCAACTATATCATCATCCGGCCGGAACCTAAAGTCCATTCCTGGTTTTATATCAAATTTCTTTCCTTCGGCTGACCCGGAAAAACTAAGCGGTTCTCCTTTCCCTTCAAACTGAGCATCCCCCCCTGATCCAAAAGCGTTGAAATAGGTACCATAAATCCAGTTGTCTATTCCGTATCTTAAATTACTAACACGCAACTGTGGATTAGTGGTGGCAAAACCTGTCAATACTACCTTTCTGATATCGGCCCTGCCATCTCCTGTTGTGTCCTCAAAATAAAGGATATCCGGTGCATTAGTTACCAGCACTCCGTTTTTCCATGGCATCACGCCATTCACAAAGGGCAAGTCTTCGGCAAAAACGGTTCGCTTGTCATAAGTTCCGTCTCCATTGGTATCCGTAAGTTTCACGACCGTTGAAGAAGGTGAATTTTTTCCTCTCGAAGGGTACTCAGGCATCTCCACCACATAAAGATCCCCATTAGTATCAAATGCTATTTCCACCGGATCTCGTATCAGAGGTTCGGCAGCCACCAGTTCCAGTCGGAAACCATCTGGAATTTTAATATTTTTCATGGATTCTTCAGGAGAGCCCGCGAGTGCGGCAAGCCGATCAACGAGGGCAGGGCCGACGTGGTGGAGAGCC
>CAZFGP010000112.1:0-15129 GCA_964518685.1 uncultured Terrimonas sp. | reverse complement strand
AATGGCGGTTAAAAGTGGGTGTTAGTCGGTATACATCCTGATCAAAACTTTATTTTTGTGTCAACAGATTAAGATATGATAAAACGAATAATGCATTTTGCTGTTTTTTTAATTACTATAGCTTCCTGTAATAATAATGACGGATCTTCATCTGGTGAAGGGGAGGCGCCTCTAAATAAGGTTCCTGCACCTGCTCAGGTTAGCTACTCTGTCTTAAATATTTTTCCGCACGATACACTGGCTTTTACACAGGGATTGATATTTCATAACAACCGGATGTATGAGGGAACAGGTCAGAAAGGTGCTTCTTCCTTAAGAATTGTAGATCTTACTACCGGAAAGATTGAAAAAAGAGTTGACCTGGAACCTGATTTATTTGGAGAAGGTATCACCATCCTGAATGATACCTTATATCAGCTTACCTGGGAAAATCATCTGGTTTTGGTATATGATGTAAAAAAATTGAAACTAATCAGAAAAATATATTGGAACAGAGAGGGGTGGGGTATTACACATGACAATGAGAATCTAATTATTAGTGATGGAACGGATAAGTTGTATTTTGTTCATCCGGGTGATTTTAGATTGTTAAAAACAATTTCTGTGTATAATCATTTGGGGCCGGTTAATAACCTGAATGAACTGGAGTATATCAATGGCTTTGTTTATGCCAATCAATGGGAAACGAATTATATTCTTAAAATTGATCCCGCCTCAGGAGTGGTTGCCGGTGTGCTTGATTTTACAAATGCGCTTAAAAAATTTGCCAACATAAATTATGATCGCAAGACATCCACTGAAGGCGCTGTACTTAATGGTATAGCCTGGGATTCCGCTACTCAACGTTTGTTTGTAACCGGAAAACTCTGGCCAAAATTATTGGAGATAAGAATGAATTGATACCCAATACCCTATAGGTTGGGTTCTTTAAGACTTTTTCATCCTGTATTTCCTGTTCACCTTCGGATTGTTGAAATAGCGGTCGAGTTCTTCAGGCGAATCTCCAATTTCAATAATTGGCACTTCAATTAGCTGCACCTGTATTTGCTGCAATTCGTCTTTCAATTTCTGGATCTTAGACAAAATCAGAGGGTCTTTATTGCCCACAAGTTGATTGTTTTGAAGCAGATACTCCAGACGTTTGATGCTGTTGCGTACGAGTGCAGCTGAGTTTTGCTCTGCGGGTTTGATGGGAGAAACCGATTCTCTCACAGGCATCATTGCCACGCCTACGCTGGGTAATATTTTCCCTGCGGTTTTTTGTCCGTCTGTAGGCAGGGAAGAAAAAACCGTACCGCCAAGAGAAGATGCAGCAGAAGTGAGATCAAAAGTAGTACGCGTACTTTTAGTACGTTTCACGTTCTTATCTAATTCCATAAAAGTGGCTTTCAACCGGTTGGAATAAAGCTGGACGTTCTTAACGATTTCGTTAAACTCGAGAATCTTTTGAGGATAATTTATATTTTCTCTTACAATAATCCGAATGGTAGCTGTATCGCCCATGTTAAACTTATTGATTCCGATAAAGTTTATGATCACGGTTCGCTGTTTGTCTGTATCTGTTGATTTAACAAAGCCGAAAGGAGGAGTCCATCTAAAATCATCGCCGCATTTGGAAATAACGTTAAGGGTTTTGATAGGATAATTGCTGGTCATTGAAATTTTGTCAATCGGAAAGTTTCCATCTTCGCACTGCAATTTAAAATTAATACTGTCTCCTTCATCTACATAAATTACATTATTTACTGAAGGTTTTACCTTAGATGGAATGATTTCAGTGCTAAAGAACAAGATCGTAAATGAAGTATCTATTTTGTCTTTGGGGTCATCCAGGTTTTGCACTCCCAGATCTACCTTGTATTCTACATCGTACTTTAACCGCCCTGAAAGAAAAAACGCTTTGTCCGCTTTAAAAGTCAGAAGTCCGGAATTTCGGTCAATTTTCAGGCCAACCACCGGTCTGTTTAAAAACCAGAAATAATGAGACTGGTCTTTATTAATATCAAATTTATATTGTAGCGTGGAGTCAACGTGTAAGGTAAAATAGGGATTCAGATTTCTGATTCTCAATACAGAATCCTCCACAGGAACAGCGATAACAGTAGTATCAACTTTCAGGGTATCTGTAATTTTATCTGTTGCTATATCCTCTGTTTTCAGCGTGTCGCTAATCTGCTGTGTTCTCAGTGTATCCTTAACTTGTGAAAACACAGGAAGCATGAAAATAGAGGACAGTGCGAAAATAAATAGAAACTTATACTGAATCAATTTGCTGGTTTTTTGGCGGGTTAAAAATTTAAGTGACAAATTTAAAGTTTATTTCTTACTTCATTCAATTGAATAAGGGTAATTACAAAGTATTAAGAGAATTAAAACGCTGAATGTTAATATTTATTAAAAAAGACCGGTTATTTTAAACCGGTCCTTCCAAAACCAACTGCAATTCATCCTTATAATCCTCAAGTCTTTCTATTGAATTTCAATTTGCTTGCTGGTTGCCTGTGCTTCCACTTTTTTAGGTAAATAAACTTTTAAGATACCGTCTTCATATTTACCCTGAATATTTTCTGAATCAATTTTGTCACTCAGGGTAAAACTGCGCTTGAAATCGCTGTATTTAAACTCCCTGCGAATGGTGTTGTAATCTTCTGTTTTTGATTCTTCCTTCTTTTCGTATGAAACAGTCAACATACCATTTTCAACCTGAATTTTGAAGTCTTCTTTTTTGAGTCCGGGAGCATTGAATTCTAAATGAAATCCTTCTTTTGTTTCATGAATGTTTACCGGCACGCTGCTGTACTGAAGATTACTGTCATCGCGTCCAAAATTCGACCATTCATTAAACCAATTGTCAAAAATACTTCCGTAGGCTCTTTTCAGTGGTGAATTGTTTACTTTTACGAGTGTCATAGCTATTTGTTTTTTATGGTTTTTAAAATCTTGTTTTTCTCCTGTATTAGATCAAACTATGTTCCATTAGAAAAAAATATGTATTTATTGCAGTTTTCAACCCATAAAACAATATTTGTAAGACAATATGTCTTGTTAGGATTGTTTTTAAGGACAATTTGACACAATGTTTGAATGATTTAAGATTTACCTAACTTTGGGGCTCATAAAATAATCACACAAAATATTATATCATGTATCCCGAAGAAATTGTAATTCCCATGAAAGAAGAGTTAACAGAGAATGGATTTAGTGAGCTGTTAACACCACATGAGGTTGAGAACGCATTGCAGCAAAAAGGCACGACACTGGTGATGATTAATTCAGTATGTGGCTGTTCAGCAGGGAGCGCGCGACCTGCAGTGTTAATGGCAGTTGCTAATGCAACAAAGAAACCGGATCAATTAACTACAAGTTTTGCCGGATTTGATATTGAGGCTGTTCATACATTAAGGCAGCATCTGCTTCCCTATCCACCTTCTTCTCCCTCTATTGCTTTATTTAAGGATGGACAACTGGTGCATTTTATTGAACGTCATCAAATTGAAGGAAGACCGGCTCAGTTGGTTGCCAGCAGCCTTATAGCCGCTTTTGATGAATACTGCAACTGATGACAGCAAATAGAGGCGTCGAATTCTTTTTCATAAAATGAAAGGTGCTTTTGCCTGATTAGTTAGCGTGTTTTAATTGAATTAATCCCGTTTCTGTACAGATCGGGATTTTTTTGACCTTACTTTATTACGGAGTGTCTTTTGTGATGATTAGTTGAAGTTTATTTACGCCAATACACAATTTTGGAGTAACATTGTGCCCAATAATTATTGACGTAAGATGTATCCCAATCTATATTTTTTTCTGAAAGATACCTTTGGAGTTGAGCCCTGGCTGTGGACTAAGTTTGTAAATGCGTTTGGTTTCTTTGTGGCGATAGCCTTTATTCTTTCAGCCCTGGTATTGGTTAAGGAGCTAAAAAGAAAAGAAAGAGATGGGTTGTTGTTTCCGATTGAAGAGTCTATTACAGTTGGTAATCCTGCTACTTTTTCTGAACTTTTTCTTAATGCATTGTTAGGCTTTGTAGTGGGATACAAAGCATTGGGAATTTTTCTTAACAGCGAACAAATAGCCCCTCAGGATTATATTTTCTCTTCCCGTGGAAGCATGGCAGGAGGACTCGTTTTGGCTGTCTTATTTGGCTGGTTGCGATACAGGGAAAAGGATAAACAAAAATTAGCTAAACCGGAAAAGAGAAAGATTAGAATATGGCCGCATGAAAGGGTAGGAGATATTACTATATATGCGGCTGTTTTTGGATTTATAGGCGCCAAATTATTTGATAATCTCGAAAACTGGGATCGGTTTATCCAAAATCCGATTGAAAACCTCTTCTCTCCAAGCGGATTGACTTTTTACGGGGGATTGATTTGTGCCACCATAGCCATATTGTGGTATGCCCGTAAGAAGCGGATTAATATCCGACATCTCATTGATGCTGCGGCTCCTGTCCTGATGCTTGCTTACGCCTTAGGACGAATTGGATGTCAGGTTAGTGGTGATGGGGATTGGGGAATATTAAACAGCGCTTATGTTACCCAGGCCAATGGTAAGGTGACAGCGGCAAAAGAAGGAGAAGTGGACAGAGTTATTGAAAGCCATAAAACGTTTTATCTGACTGAATTTGGAACAGATAGCATACCTCGTAAGGCGGTAAAAGCGCCTGCATTTCTCCCCACATGGGCGGTGGCCTACGCTTATCCGCACAATGTAAATGAACAGGGATTTAAAATGGAAAATTGTGAGGGGGATCATTGTAATGCTCTTCCTGTGCCGGTTTTTCCAACACCTTTCTATGAAATAATTACCTGCCTGTTTCTTTTTATTATTCTGATGTCTTTACGAAAGAAGATAACCATCCCCGGGCAAATGTTTGCTATTTATCTGGTTATGAATGGGCTGGAACGGTTTTTTATTGAAAAGATCAGGGTTAATACCAAGTATGATATTTGGGGGTTTCATCCTACCCAGGCGGAAATCATCTCTACACTCTTAGTCCTTGGCGGAATTGTATTTTTCTTCTGGGCCCGAAAGCATCGGTCTTTGCCACTGCCATCTGCATCTAAAGGATAAGATATGGCTCCCCTGAGCAGTAATTAAAAAAAAGTTTATCATTTTTGAGTAGATATAAAAAAATTGAGGCTCATAGAAATGAGCCTCCTTTAGTTTCAACCCTAAACCCTTGAGAAAGATATTATAAAGTTACTAAGATTGTGCCAATTTATACAAAAAGAGAAAAATTAATTTGAAATTCTAAGAAAATTGTTATTCTCTAAATGGTTACCCTTAGTATTTTTCCATATTGCTAAAGAAAAAGTTGCTTTCTATTGCAGCATTTTCGTTGCTGTCGCTGCCATGAATGGCATTTCTCCCCAGGCTTTCAGCATAAAGTTTCCGAATGGTACCTTCATCTGCCTTTGCAGGATCGGTTGTACCAATTAATTTACGAAAATCTTCCACGGCGTTGTCTTTTCTTAAGGTAGCAGCTACGATTGGCCCGCTGCTCATAAATTCGATCAATTCTCCAAAAAATGCTCTTTCTTTATGAATGGCATAGAATTCAGCGGCTTTCTCTAAAGAGAGTGCCGTTAATTTTAGAGATATTATTTGAAATCCGGATTGGATAATTTTATCCAAAATAGCTCCTGTATGGCCATTTGCAAAGGCATCAGGCTTGATCATGGTAAAAGTAATATTGCTCATAAATTTTATTTGGGCTGCAAAGGTAAAGGTTTAGCTTGTTTTAAAAATGAAGTCAGGTACAGGCCATTAAAAAAGATTTGACTGAATGCATATTATAATTCATTTTTGCGCCTTCGTATGAAGCCCATTCAGGAGATTTACCCGTTTTTGCATACTCCCCGCAAAGTAGTAGTTACCATGCATCAGAAACCTGATCCTGATGCTATGGGGTCTTCTCTTGCTCTGGCGGGGATGTTGACTCAGTTAGGGCATGAAGTAACGGTGATTTCTCCTACCAATTGGCCTGATTTTCTTAAATGGATGCCTGGTTCAAGGCAAGTAATTGATTTTGACGCTACCAGAGAAAAAGCCATCGCGGCACTGGAATCCGCTGAATGGTTGTTTTGTCTTGATTTTAATGCGCTTATTCGTACCCGAAATATGGCGGATAAATTGAAGACATTACATTGCGTTAAGATTTTAATAGATCATCACGAACAACCGGAAACGGCCTCTTTTGATTATGGCATCAGCCTGGTCTCAAAGAGTTCAGCCTGTGAGATGGTATATGATTTTATCAGGGAATCCGGTCATGAGGATCTGATAAATGAAGATATTTCCGCCTGTTTGTATGCCGGTATTGTGGGCGACACCGGTTCCTTTCGCTTCCCCTCCACCAGTGCAGAAGTGCACTTGATGGCGGCTGACCTGAAACGAAGAGGATTGAATCATACCATTATTCATGAAAACCTGTATGATAATTTTCTGGAAAACCGCCTTCGGTTTATCGGACATGTATTATTGCACAGAATGGAGGTGTTTTATGAATACAATACGGCGCTTATTGCCATACCCAAGGGAGATCTTTTAAAATATAATATCCGCACCGGTGATACAGAAGGTCTGGTGAACTATCCGTTAACCATTCAGGGGATCCGATTTTCAGGATTAGTAATAGATAGGGATGAAGAGCGGAAATGGTCTTTCAGAAGTAAAGGTAACTTTGACGTTAATACCTTTGCCCGAAAATATTTCAACGGTGGTGGACATTTTAATGCCTCCGGAGGCAGAACTACGGATTCACTTTCAATCACTGCACAATTTTTTAAAAAAACAATAGAAGAAAACGCATCACAATTACAATAATCAACAATATGAAAAAGGTTTCATGGATTATTTCCATTTTAGTAGCAGCCCTTATAGTGGGGTCCTGTAATGAGGGAGGAAAATTTAAAACAACCACTGGTGGGATGGAGTATATGATCATCAGTAACGGTAAAGGAGACACCATATCCTATGGAGAGGTGATGAAATTCCACTTTGCCCAGAAATACAAGGATTCAATGATGAAAAATACGTACAATCAACCGCCGCAATACCAGGCAGTGGATAGTATGCAATTACCCCCCCCTTATTTTCTTATTTTTAAGCAGGTACGTAAGGGCGATAGCATTGTTACCCGTATATTAACCGATAGCGTATTTAAAGGAGGAATGAATATGATGCCTCCTGAATTTAAGAAAGGCGAATATTTGTTTACTACTTTCAAAATATTGGATGTTTTAAAAGCAGACAGCGCACAGACAGATTTCGCAAAAGAGATGCAAAAATTCCAGGAGCAGGATTCTATCCGGGCCATAACCCAAAAGGTAGAAGATGATAAAATACTACAGGATTATTTTACCGCAAATAATATTAAGCCAGTTAAAACTGAGGAAGGAACCTATGTGGAAGTGGAACAACAGGGTGGGGAGCCCGCTAAAGACGGACAAATCATCTCAGTAAAGTATACCGGCAGGTTTTTAAACGGAGAAGCCTTTGACAGTAATGTAGACAGTTCCTTTCACCATACAGAACCTTTTACGCTTACATTAGGGCAGGGTGGTGCCATAAAAGGTTTCGATGATGGTCTGAAAATGTTGGGTAAGGGTGCAAAAGGCAGACTGTTTATACCTTCAGTTTTGGGTTACGGATCGCAGGGCTCCGGGAAAATTAAACCCAATACCAATCTTATATTTGAAATAGAAGTATTAGACGTTAAGGATCCTCAACCGGTTCCTGCACCTCCCAAGCCGGTTAAACCCGTTGTGCCGTCTAAAAAATAAAAAAGAACCGAAGGGTAAATTGAAAAGAATATAACCCTTTGTTTTTATCTGATAAGCCACGAATAAAGGTTCATTTATTCGTGGCTCTTTTTTGGAATGTTTCAGATTCACGCCTTCCGGTATTCCATAATCAACTGAACAGCTTCTCTTGCCTCTTTTACATCATGAACCCTTAATATATCAGCACCGTTCATCAGGGCAATGGTGTTTAAAACAGAGGTGCCGTTCAGCGCTTCTTCTGCTTGAATATGTAAAGTTTTATAGATGGTTGATTTTCGGGAAACGCCAACCATTAAAGGACAGGATATAATGCGGAAGACAGAAAGATGTCTAAGTAAGTTGAAATTATGAGAAATGGATTTCCCAAATCCAAAGCCCGGGTCAATAATAATATCATTAATGCCGGCTCTTCTGCATTGATCCGCTTTTTGAGAAAGGTAATCGAGAACGGCAGTTGTAACATTGTCATACTGAGGGTTCTGCTGCATAATGTCAGGTGTGCCCTGCATGTGCATGCAGATATAGGGTGTTTTAAGCATTGCCACGGTTGATATCATCTCCATATCCATATCACCGCTGCTAATATCATTGACTATTGATGCCCCGGCTTTTACGGCTTCTAAGGCTACTTTGGAATTATAGGTGTCTATTGAAATAATAGTATCGGGATATAGAACACTAATTTTTTCAATAGCCGAAGTGGTGCGATCTATTTCTTCCTGCATACTTATTCTTTGGCTTCCCGGCCTTGTGCTTTGTCCCCCGATATCAATAATATCGGCTCCTTCTTTGATCATCTTTTCCGCCTGTTGCACGATTTCTGAAATAGTCTGTTTTCTGCTGCCCGAATAGAAAGAATCGGGAGTGGCATTAATGACGCCCATGATCCATGGTTTATCTATTATCATTAAACGTCCTTTACAGTTTAGCGTGTACATTATTGGTTTTCGGCTTATTTTTGAAAACTTTGTGAACAGGCAAAAATAGTTTATCCGATTTTATTAAACTGATGATTATAATGAATACCGCACAACAATATGATATTGCCGTTAATCAGTGCAGGGAAGTTTTTCTTAAAAAGACCCTTGACTATGGCACTTCCTGGAGGGTGTTAAGAACCATTTCCATTGCTGACCAGATCTATATAAAAGCAAAGCGTATCCGAACAATCCAGGAAAGGGGATTGCAGGAAATTGAAGATGATATTTCCTCAGAATTTAAAGGGATATTGAACTATGCAGTAGTAGGTTTGATGCAAATGGAGTTACCTGCAGAAACAATGGAGGAACTGGAGGTAGACACCGTGCAACAGCTTTACGATAAGGTCATCCACGCAGCAAGATCTTTGATGGAAAAGAAAAACCATGATTATGGGGAGGCCTGGAGGGAAATGAGTCAGGAGAGTTATACCGATTTGATTTTATCCAAATTATTACGGATCAGACAGATTCTTGCTAACAAGGGAAAAACGCTGATCAGTGAAGGAATAGATGCGAATTATTATGACATCATCAATTACGCCGTTTTCGCGTTGATTATGATTCAGGAAGGAAAACATTGAAATGATAGTTTCTCCACTTTTAATGCCGTGTTGCAACCCTCTTTTACGGCCGGGATACGGCTTATTTGAAGATTTTTACAATAAATACCGGTTTAGATAGTTACTCCACTATTGATCTGATAGTTTTTGCGGTTAAACTTATTTAGCCAATGAACGGTTTTTGACCCGTACCATCTGTTTTTTTGCCGAACATTAAGTAATATCCAATGAAAAAGCTTTTTTATTTTCTGTCTGTTTTTTTGTTTTTCTTCCCTTTCTCATTGCTGGAGGCGCAGGAACGTGCTGAAATCAGCTTCGGTTTAGGAATAAATCAAACCCATAGTAAAACAGACCATTTTGTAAATGAGGCCGGCGCGGAAGTGGGATTGTATATGCCGTTTTTCAATAAAAATTTACTCTCTCTTGGTTTTGAAGCGAATGCAGGCTATTATTTTTCCGATAGGAAACCAGCTTCAATGCCGCCTGTTCCTATAACTGGCATTCCTGATAATTATACTACCTATGAATCCATGTATAAACCCCGCCAGAGATCTGCTTTTATGAATATAGGACCAAGATTCACGTTTTATTCGGTGAATAAATTGCAAGTGGCGCTTTCTTTGGATGCCGGCCTGATGTATTTTGAAAAGTCTGCTTATTCCTTTGTTCAGCATGTGGTGGATAGCCTGACTAATCCGGGGCATGATGGTTTTGACAAACAAATCTTTGATAACCAGGACATGCGCCAATGGCTGTTTCGACTGTCGCCGAAATTAAGACTTGCCTATCCGCTGACCGACCGGATCTCTGTTTGGGGCGCCGGCGCTTATCATACGGTCGCCTACAAAACCAAAACCAATCGTTTGGCGCCAAATTTGCCGGAGGGTACGCCCTACGATTGGGAATCATTTGTCAATGAGCCTTTACAATCTGTTTCCCAACGACAAACGATGAAAAACATCTCTGTGCAGGCAGGAATTGCCATAGGGTTATCAAAAAAGAAGCAAAAGAAACCGCATTCTATAGATTGGCAGGGCGTTTCCAATAGTGGGTTCCCCGCTCCAAAACCATTTCCTCCTTATCAGTTTCCTAAGCTGGTTCAGTTGGAAAACCTTGAAAAAACGAGCATCAGGTCGGATAATTCGGATTCGGGAGGCGGAGAATCGCGGAGCACGACGGCTATTGGATTTAACTCGTCACGCAACAACCGGCCGATGCAGCTAAAAGCCAACGATGCCGTCAAAAAAACGATGATGCCTGCGTTGTGGATTGATGCAAGTGGTATGGATACCTATACAACTATAAACCAGGATGGAAAACTATATGTGATTGGTTTCAATTCTTCGAGGAGTAACCGTCCTACCGATATTATTATTTTACCGGAAAAAGACTATTCGGTGGATACAGTAATACAGAGAAATGAGATAGGTACCGGACTCGGGTTTAACTCCTCGCGCAGTAACCGTCCTTTGGAATTAAAAAAGGATGGTGGTGACCCGAAAGTTTTTGAAGATGAAGAGAAACCGGAACCGCTTTTCTCTCTTGGATTTAACTCTTCACGGAGTAATCGTCCTTTGGAGTTGAAAAAAGGAGATATTGATCCTACGGTAGTCATTTCCGTTAGTGAGCACAGGAATATCCATTATTTTCAACCTGGCGATGGGGAGACAAAGGAACCTATGGGAATCGAAATTCCCGGATATATGCTGGATGCCATAGGTTTTAACTCCTCCAGAAGTAACCGCCCAATGCAATTGGGCAATAATAAACCAGGTTCCGTAATCCGGATTTTTGATATCCAAAAATTTACCTCCACTTCTTCCTGCGGCGCGCTCACCATTCGTGGCTGGAACACCCGTTCGAATAGTAGCGAGCCCTGGCTGACCGCACATCTTGAAAACTTTGACGACGCGATTACCTTTCAGGAAGATCATATTCTTTACATCATTAACTTTAGTTCCGCCGGCTCCCCGAACGAAAAAACCACGCTGATTGATATAGGCGAAGTGAACGATATAGAAAATAAAATGAAGTGGTAAAACGCAATAGTATTACGGTTGGTTTTATATCTGTCTTCGTTTTTCCCGGTATTTGCTTTGTGCGTAACTTTGCAGATCGTTTAAAGACAGCATAATTTATAGGAAAGATGTTAGACGTTATTATTATCGGTGGTGGGCCAATTGGTTTAGCCTGCGCTCTTGAAGCCCGTAAAGCAGGGTTAAACTATGTAGTAATGGAAAAAGGTTGCCTGGTTAATTCCTTATATAATTACCCCTATAATATGACCTTCTTTTCCACATCCGACCGCCTGGAGATAGGAGGTATTCCCTTTGTATCTATTTCGGTTAAGCCTACCCGAAATGAAGCCCTGGAGTACTACCGCAGGGTAACCCTTTCCAATCAGCTGAATCTGCACCTCGAGGAAGAAGTGATAACGATTAATGATGCAGGAGAGGACCGTTATGAGATAATTACTTCCAGAGGAAAGTATCAGTGTCGTTACATCATTATGGCTACCGGCTTTTATGACAACCCG
Source organism: uncultured Terrimonas sp. (assembly GCA_964518685.1). Classification (GTDB taxonomy): domain Bacteria; phylum Bacteroidota; class Bacteroidia; order Chitinophagales; family Chitinophagaceae; genus Agriterribacter. Next base: position 3,266 of record CAZFGP010000112.1, on the reverse strand, counting down.
GTATTGATGGGGATACCAGGCGAAAGTTTACCAAAAGTAACCCATTACTACAGGGAGCCTCATTTTTATGCCATGCGTAAGGTGGTGGTGGTGGGCGCTAATAACTCAGCCGTGGATGCGGCGCTGGAGACCTACCGGAAGGGCGCTGAAGTGACGATGGTGATCCGGGAAGGAGAAATAGGAAGGAGAGTGAAGTATTGGGTAAAGCCTGATATCGAAAACCGGATTGCTGAAGGGAGCATTAAAGCCTTCTTCCATTCCACCCTTCAGGAAATCAGGGCACATGAGGTGGTAATTGATACTAAGGAAGGAAAGGTTACTATACCTAATGACTATGTTATTGCAGCAACGGGCTATAAACCACATTTTAATTTTTTGAGAAAAACGGGTATTCATTTATCGGATGACGAAACCCTTCGTCCGGATTATAACCCTGCTACTATGGAAACCAATAGAAGAAATATATATTTGGCAGGAGTGGTGTGCGGCGGAATAGATACCCATAGCTGGTTCATCGAAAACTCCAGAGAGCATGCCCCGATTATCCTGAAAGATATTATGAAAAAGGAAACCCTTATTAGAAATTCCTTCCGCCTGAAATTGGAATCCTGAGTTGCTTTGAAGAACGGTTAATTTGCAGGACTATGGAATATGAATATACTTGTGCACCTGCAAACTGAGTTGCCATTGAGCATTGGTTTTTATATAATCAATGATCAGAGGCGTAACCTTGTCTGCTTTACTCCATTCAGGCTGAAGAAAGAGTTGACATTCTGGATTGGTTTGTGCTGCATATTTCTCCCCCCAAGCCAAATCCGATTTATTATAAACGATAATCTTAAGTTCGTTAGCCTTCAGTAAGATTTCAGGTAATGGCGCTTTAAATTTTTTGGGGGATAAACAAATCCAGTCCCAGCTTCCTGTTAGCGGACTGCTTCCGGAAGTTTCAAGATGCGTACGGAATCCTGACTCTTTCAGGGCCTCCGTCAGTTCATCTAATGGATGCAGGAGCGGCTCGCCGCCGGTAACCACCACAATAGGCTCCATAAAACGTCTCTTCATTTGTTGTACAGGCATAGCTTTTCTTGCAGCAGCAACAATTTCTGCGATTGATTTTCCCGAATGGGCATTTACATCCCAACTCTCTTTTACATCGCACCATACACATCCCACATCACAACCTGCCAGACGAATAAAGTAGGCTGCTTTTCCCTGGTGCATACCTTCTCCCTGCAAGGTGTAAAAAGCTTCCATCAACGGAAGGATAGTGCTATAGTTATTTATTATTGACAAGGCTAAAAAACTAAAAACTAAAGTCCCCACAACTTTGTGTTGCGGCCAGATAGGTGTTTTTCATCAGGGCCGCAATGGTCATGGCGCCCACACCGCCAGGAACAGGCGTTATGTAGCTGCATTTAGGAGCAACAGTCTCAAAATGCACATCCCCCTTTATACTATAACCCTTCTTTTTGGTTTTGTCTTCCACCCGGGTTATTCCCACATCTATTACCACGGCCCCTTCTTTAACCATATCCCCAGTAAGGAATTCCGGTTTGCCTAATGCCGCAACAATAATATCCCCCTGCTGACAAATGTCTTTGAGATTACGGGTATGGGAGTGACAGATCGTAACTGTGCAATTACCGGTAGGCGTGTTTTGACTCAGCAGTATACTAATCGGGCGGCCTACAATGTTGCTGCGTCCTATTACCACTGCGTGTTTAGCTTTAGTTTCAATTTTATAGTATTCCAACAGCATTAAAATGCCAAACGGCGTAGCCGGTATATATGCTGGCTGTCCCTGCACCATTTTTCCGATATTAGCCGGGTGAAAACCATCCACATCTTTTTGAGGTGAAATGGCGTTAATTACTTTTTCCTCCCGAATTTGTTTGGGCAGGGGAAGTTGTACCAAAATCCCGTCAATATCTTTATCTTCATTTAATTCCTGAATTTTTTTTAATAATACCATTTCGCTAAGATCAGTTTCGTACCGGATAAGGGTGGATTTGTATCCGATCTCCTCGCAGGTTCTTACTTTTGAAGCCACATATGTCTCACTGGCGCCATTGTAACCAATTAAGATAGCTGCCAGATGAGGTACTTTCTTCCCCTGATTCTTCAGGGTATCTGTTTTAAGTTTTAATTCGTTTTTTACTGTTTGAGATACAAGTTTACCGTCTAATATTTGCATTTGGCAAAGGTAGAGTGAAAATTTAAATGGAAAAGATGAAATAATTTCTCATATTTTCACAGCCCAAATATGTTCTCTAACTTTGTATGATGTTATCTGTCAGCACCCGTGGTAAAATCATGCCGTCATCGCCGATCCGAAAGTTGGTACCTTATGCTGAGGCAGCCAAAAAAAGAGGTATTACAGTCTATCATCTTAATATCGGGCAACCGGATATAGAGACTCCGGAACATGCTTTAGCCGCCGTACGTCATTCAGATTTTAAAATTCTGGAATACAGCCATAGCGCAGGCCAGGAAAGTTATCGTCGTAAACTGGTGGACTATTACAAAAGAAGAGCCATTGAAGTGGATTACACTGAAATGATTATAACAACAGGAGGATCCGAAGCTCTTTTGTTCTGTATGATGGCCTGTATGGACGCCGGTGATGAAGTAATTGTTCCTGAACCCTTCTATGCCAATTATAAAGGTTTTGCAACAGAAGTGGGAGTGACAGTGGTACCAGTAACCTCTCATATAAAAGATTCATTTGCCTTGCCGCCCATTGCTTCTCTAAGGGAGAAGATTACAGCACGAACCAAGGCTATCCTCATTTGCAGCCCCAATAACCCTACGGGATATTTGTACAATCAGCAGGAGATGGAAACGCTGGGTGAAATAGTGAGGCAGCATAGCCTGTTTTTAATTTCGGATGAGGCTTACCGTGAATTTTGTTACAGCGGGAAACACTTCAGCGCCATGCAACTTGAAGGTGTTGACGATAATGTGATATTGGTGGATACGATTTCAAAAAGATACAGTTCCTGTGGGGCAAGGATTGGTGCGCTCGTATCAAAAAATAAGCAGATTATAGAAACAGCGTTGAAATTTGCGCAGGCCAGGTTAAGTCCTCCTACCTTCGGTCAGATGGTGGGGGAGGCTGCTCTGGATCTTCCGGATAATTATTTTGATGCCACAAAAAAAGAATATAAGCAAAGAAGAGATACCCTGGTGAAAAGACTTAATGCTATTCCTGGCGTTTTTTGTCCCGAACCGGGAGGCGCCTTTTATGCTATGGCAAAATTGCCGGT
>CAZFGP010000111.1:0-15155 GCA_964518685.1 uncultured Terrimonas sp. | reverse complement strand
GCCAATCGGTTCAGGGATTAATACGGTAAGAAAGATTTCTATTTTATTACCAGGCGGGCAGGGGACTGCAAATTTCTTATAGTCAATTCTTTTCTTGTATTATCCCAAACCAAATCTTCATCTGAAACTGACTGGCCGTTGTTGAGGACAGATAAAGGCCGGGTATCTGCATGCATGATAATATGCCAGGTTTTATTTTCAACCCATCCTTTATATGCCCCAATTGGTTTTTCAATTTCAATCCACACGCCGTTTTCCTCCTTTTGCGTTTTAATAACCGTATTGACAAAACCGCCTTTTTGGTAGTCGAAGGTTACCCCATCATCCTCGTATAAGCTGAAATTGGATTTTTTGTTACCAGGGAAAATGTAAAGAGTAATTTCATCCACAGGTTTTTCTCCCCGGTATTGCATCAGCGGACCCAATGGTATGATAGCGCCTGAGCGCAAGTATAATCCTCCGCCCCGATTATTAGGCCAGGAAACTTTCTTTTCCTGATTTCCTATAATTACTTCCCCGGTCCAATAATCCTTCCATTCTCCTTCCGGAAAATACAATTCATTTTTAAATGCTCCTACCATCATATCTCTTCCCAGCAGATACTGGTGCAGGTTGTTGCGGCAATTCTTATCGCCGGGAAATTCAATGGTAAGCGGGCGAAGTAACGGCCATCCGGTTTTTGTAGCTTCTTTAGCCCATGAATACAAGTAAGGTATCATTCTGGCTCTGAGCCTTGAATAATATTTATGTATATCCAGCAATTCTTCCCCCTGTACCCAGGGCATGCGGTAGTAGGTCCAACTGTTGATTTGACTCCATGGTGCCAGATAACCAAAATGAATCCCTTCTTTATTCATTACATCCATATCCACGGTTGACCAGCTATGTCCTACAACTGAAGTATTGGCTAGGGCGCCTAAGGTGATCAAACTTCCACCGGTATCTCCCGTCCAGGTACCAGATACCGATTGAAACCCTGTCCATCCGCAGGGCGTGAAGATCACCGGTCGAAGATTAGTAAAAGATTTGTAACCATCATACATTTGCCGGGAATATAACAGCGGATACAGGTTGTGCATTTCATCATCTTTCATACCATTACCCCATAGTCTGTCCGGATGAAAATTAACCTGGTTGGAACCATCCTGTTTGAAAAAACTTATGCCCTGGGTTACAAATCGTTTTAGATGTTCAAACCAGGGTTCGTCTCTTTTGGTAATTCGGTCTAAATAGGTTACGCCACTGGATAGATTCTTATCAACATCAAAAAGAGGGTTATCGCCTGAAATATCTGGTGCACTTTTTTTAGGAAGGAGCAGATCGTTTCCGATACGCCGTTCCTCTTCATAACTTAAATCATAGTCGTTGCATAGCCAGAGTTCCATTTTAAACCCCATTCTTTTAATTGCCTTTACGAAACTTGCCGGACCAGCATTAACCCAGTCGGGGAACGGAAACCGTAAGGAACTCCAGTTCTTCTTTATAGAAAAATCGTAGTTATTTTCCATCCAGCCCGGTTCCAGCCCTATTACATCACACGGTATACCCTCCCTTCGAAAATTCAATGCATCACTCATGGCTTCATGATCATTGGCCTGCATACGACAGATATACCAAAGTCCGAAAGACCAATCGGGTGGTAGACTGGGCTTTCCTGTAAGATCGGTATACCGGTTTATGAGTTCCTGAAAATTTTCACCGGTGATCACATAATAGTCAATATGTCCGCTTTTGTCCTGCCAGAAGTATTGATCTGGGTTAGTTTTGGCCATATCAAAAATGATATGATAAGTGGTATTGACGAGGATGCCGGCGCCTTCTGTAGACATAAAGAAAGGAACGGGAATATAGGATTGAACATTTCGCACATTACAATCGGCCACATATCCCCGATGGTAGAGGCGTTGTCTGGTCTGGTCGCCAAAGCCGATCCAATTTTCATCTTTGCTTACGGTTTGGAATACCACTTTGCTAATTCCCTCAGAAATGCCTGCTTTCACCTGCTGAACATAAGTTTTACCGGTGGTAATATCCATAACCCGTACTTCTCCTTTGAGGGTATTACATTCAATACGCAGGTTTCCTCCCTCTGCACTGAATCCGGTTTTTGTTTTCCTCTCCTTAATCTTTAATTTTTCAGCAATCGTATTATTAATAAATCCATATCTATTTAATCCGGAACCCTCAAAATCCTGATCCGCTGCTCCAATCTGAATCCTTGCGAGATTGTTGTTTAAAAACTGAATCCTGATTCTGGTATGATCGGCAAATTCTGTTTCAACAATATTTAGGTTTGCTGAAGTTTTATTCTGACTTCTAACAGTTGTAATGGGAAGGGTCAATACAAAGAAGATAACAATACACCTGTACATACTTATAAATTATAACGCTTATGAAATCTGGTATTTATTTCAAATATCGGATTAAATTTCTTCTTGTCTGTTTCATGGTTTCACTTGTTTAAAGTTATCAAATTTTCGACTTAACAAGTGGTTTGATTATGATGGGTATTATATTTCTTATTGATCAAAGAAAATCGTCTCTTAAGTTCCCCTCTGCTATTTTATAGCAGCAGCGCTATCACTATTCTTGCGGGAACTGTCTGGGGCTGTAATATCCTTAAATTCCGATTCAGAAATGGGCAGAATACCCTGGGATGGGTTTAAAATTTTTATATTTCTGAAATCCTGGGATGCTTCCAGTCCCTGCCCAGGCAGGACGGTGCCATCTTTTTTAGTAATTCGGATAGGTTTGTCGGTGTAAAAAGTTTCTTTGTTCTGATCCCACCACAATTCTTTACAACGAAGGGTATCCTGATTGAACCGCTGCACCACTACCACACTATCCTTGAGAAACATTTTTTTTTGTCCCTCGATATAGCGACCATATAAGGCATCCAAAACGCTTTCTACCTGTAATGAATCATTGTAAAAATCTACGTGTAAGGATTGCGGAAATTCCACCCTCGGAAGAGTGTCCTGATACCGAAACATAACCGGGGCACTGAGTTTGGCTCTCATCTTACCAGCCTGACTGAAAAAGGTCTGAATTAGATGGGCTTCATCCACACCTATTTTCTTTTCAGTAAACGCCTTTATTTCCTGTTCGCTGTTTTCGCAGGAGACAATAAAAAGAGAGAGGACGCAAAAGTGAAAAAAGAATCGTTGTATTTTACTCTTGCCGGCAGAAATCATTACTGGTATGTACGTTTAATAAACCAAATGTCGCTCAGGGTTAACCCCAGGGAAACCCTGTAAAAGGTCTCCCGGAGTGAATTACTCTTATTTCCTCTTGAGCCAATCTCAAAACCTAAGTTCACACTCGTATATTGTCCCGAATACAGGCTGTAGCCATATTTCCTAATGGGTAAGGAAGCGCCAAAAGTAACTGCGTAAGTGGGAAGATTATTGTTGATGATGACGTAATCGGGTCCTATGTAAAAGCCGGCACGATATTGTACCTGCGCCCAGTATTTCAGGCTTTTATAATTAGGGATTACCGTTCCTCCCATGCGAAACAACCAACTGTCTTTTACCTCATCAGACTGTTCAAAATAACGGTAGTCGGCCCATTTAGACACACTATATTCAGCACTTATTGACCAGGCAAAATCCTTTTCCAGAGTAATACCACCCCCATAAGTAGCCGGAAGCACTATTTTCCCTTTATTATCAGCCGATATATATACACTGTCAATTTGTGTTTCCCCATAATTTGGACTATACTCATAGGTTTCCCTAACAATATCCCTGGTAGCATTCATAGCGCTTTTCAAGTGTCCGTAAGCGCCCAGTTTAAGGGTCATATTTTTGCTGATATGGGTAGAATATTGCACTCCTGCATGCAGAAACATACCACCAAAGTGGGTACTGTCAGCCCATTTGCCTTTTTGGTAGGGGATACTGTCATTAATCAGGATACGTTCTGTAACATAATTTTTGCTTCCAAAAGTGTATCCGGCGTTTATCCCCACTGTGAAATGCTTGCTTCCAAAACCGGTTCCCACATAAGTTTGATAAGCGCCACCATTGCCACTATAAGAAGTTTGAATACTGTCAATTCCAGCCAGGTGCGAATTTTGCTGCAACTCGTAATTGATACGGGTTACAGGACGTAATCCGATATTCATGCCCCAATTACGCTTTTGGGAGAGCGGAAGTCCTATCTGAATGTATGAGGGGATAAGATATCCGGAATTAAGACTCCGCACAGGATCAGATACTTTTAGCGTACGATTGGTGTAATCCAGCCCCACGTCAAAAGTGGTATATTTTAATCGGGCATAAGACGCCGGATTAACAAAGTTTACCGTCACCGGATCGTAATAGGAGGCTGAAACTCCTCCCATTGCCCGATTAACAATATTCTGGGCAGGTAATATATCACCTAATCCATAACGGGAATATGGAGAATTCTCCTGTGCTGCCAAATCTGAATTTATCCATAATATTATACTGAATAAAAAAAAGAATCTGCAGTTAGTTATTATACTCACTGATTGCATACAAGCCTTTATATATTAGTTGAGGGTCAGCAAATATCTTATTTTTCAACAGTTGAGCAAAATAGGGAGAATCCCCACCGGTTAAAAGCACGTTAAAGTTGGCATACCGGGCAGAATAGGCGTCAATCATTCCATCAATCTCTTTTGCCATTCCTAAAATCACGCCGCTGGTGATATTAGTCCTTGTGTTATAACCTATCAAAGGGAAATTCCAGTCCCGTTCCGTCAACGGTAACTTTGCCGTATAGTCCTTAAGAGACCGGAATCTCATTTCCATACCCGGTGAGATACCGCCACCCAGAAATTGATGGTATTTATTCAGAAAATTATAGGTGATGCATGTACCGAGCCCAATAATCAAATTATTTTTTTGAGGATATTCAACTAATGCACCAGCCATGAGGGCTAAGCGGTCGGCTCCAATAGTCTCCGGTTTACTAACCACATTGGTGAAGGGTAATCGGGACTGGGTGGAAAGTAAATGAAATTTTGAATGGGCAGCCAACGCCTGCTCAATAGCTCTATTATGATTAATAACCGAAGATAAGATGGTTTTTTGAGGCTTCAAATCAAGCATTATCCGGACGACAGTATCCGGCTCTGCATCTTCCAGCACTACAACCTCCTGAATCTGACGGTCTTTAAATATAGCATATTTGAGTCTCGTATTTCCAAAATCAAAGCAAAGTGTTACCATTATACTGGAAATTAGAGCGGGAAATGCAGATTTTCTGCCAAATGTCTGAAAAAAAGACAGGTTATGCAAACTAATTTACAGGCAGGAAATGATTATAGGACAGAGAATGACCTGATAAGCCAAAATCTTTGCAGGCTTGCCCGTATAAAGTACCTTTGCGGCACTTTTTCAAAAAGAAATACAATGAGTCCATCACATTTGTCTGAACAGGAAATTATCAGAAGAGAGAAAAAGCAAGAGCTTGAAAGGATGGGAATTAACCCTTACCCGCCTGAATCTTACCCGGTTACCCACACCGCATTAGAAATTAAAAATAATTTTTCAGAGCAAAACAAAGAACACTTTTCAGACATCAGTTTTGCCGGCCGTATTATGGGTATAAGAGATATGGGTAAAGCATCTTTTGCTGTTTTACAGGACCATTCAGGAAGAATACAGGTGTATATAAAACGCGACGATATCTGTCCGGGAGAGGACAAGGTTCTATATAATACCGTTTGGAAAAAATTATTGGACATCGGTGATATCATTGGAATTAAAGGCTATGGTTTTATCACTAAAACCGGAGAAATAACGATTCATGTAACCTCATTTACCATTTTGTGCAAATCGTTAAAGCCATTGCCTATAGTAAAAGAGGCTGAAGGACAAAGTTTTGACGCGGTTACAGATCCGGAATTTAAGTACCGTCAACGGTACGCCGATATGATCATTAATCCTCAGGTGCGGGATACTTTTAAAAAACGCACATTGTTAGTTAATGCCATTCGCGATTTTTTGAACGAACATGGGGCTGTGGAAGTGGATACTCCGGTGTTGCAGAGCATTCCGGGAGGAGCGGCAGCACGACCTTTTATTACTCATCATAACGCTTTGGATATTCCGCTTTACCTGAGAATAGCGAATGAACTCTACTTAAAAAGACTGATCGTAGGTGGCTTCGACTGGGTGTACGAATTCAGCCGCAATTTCCGCAACGAAGGAATGGATCGCTCTCATAACCCGGAGTTTACCATCCTGGAGTTTTACGTAGCCTATAAAGATTATTTCTGGATGATGAACACTACGGAAAACTTACTGGAGCATATTGCCAAAGTTCTGCACCATTCAACTGATGTACCGGTTGGAGATATCGTGCTGAGCTTTAAGGCGCCATTTAAAAGGATATCCATCTACGATGCGATTAAAGAATATACCGGTATAGATATCAGTGAAATGGATGAGGCTGCATTAAGAGAAACCTGTAAGCAACTCCGTATTGAAACTACTCCGGGAATGGGAAGAGGAAAGTTGATTGATACCTTGTTTGGTGAAAAATGTGAAAAACATTTCATCCAACCCACCTTTATTATTGACTATCCTGTGGAAATGAGTCCGCTTACTAAAAAACACCGGAGCAAGCCCGGGCTGGTTGAGCGGTTTGAGCTAATGATTAATGGCAAAGAAATTGCCAATGCCTATAGTGAACTGAATGATCCGATAGACCAGCGGGAGCGTTTTGAAGACCAGGCCCGGCTTATGGAGCGCGGCGATGAAGAAGCTATGTTTATTGACCACGATTTCCTTAGGGCACTGGAATATGGAATGCCGCCCACTTCGGGAATAGGTATTGGTATTGATCGTTTGTGTATGTTGCTGACCAATCAACCATCCATCCAGGATGTACTCTTCTTCCCACAGATGCGACCTGAAAAAAGAGAAGCGGAAAAGGAATCCTGAATTCAAAAAAGTTGCAGCGGGCATGAGTTGGTTAGAAGTGTCAAATATTTTCAAGAAAAATGAAAATGAGTATTCACTAAGGAATATCAGTTTTTCTCAGAAAAAGTTGGAAAAAATTGTTATTGCGGGCGCTTCCGGCTCAGGAAAGAGCACTTTGCTGAAAATTATCGCAGGTTTGATCCAACCTGATGCCGGTGAAGTAAGATTGGATAACGAAAGAATTATAGGTCCTGACGAAAAACTGGTACCGGGGCATCCTCAAATCGCCTATCTGTCGCAACACTTTGAGTTGCGCAATAACTATTATGTGGAGGAGATCCTTTCGTACGCTAATGAATTAAGTTCGGAGGAAGCCATTCATTTGTATAAGATTTGCCGGATAGATCATCTGCTAAAGAGAAAAACCGATGCCTTATCGGGGGGTGAGCGGCAACGCATTGCATTAGCCAGACTCATCAGTAATTCACCCCGGTTATTATTGCTTGATGAACCTTTCTCAAATCTCGATCTCGCTCACAAAGTCATTCTAAAAACTGTAATACACGACATAATAGCCCGGATGAGTATTAGCTGTATCCTCGTTTCCCATGATCCGGATGATATCCTGCCCTGGGCAGATCAGATTTTTGTATTAAAGGATGGTCGCATTATTCAACAGAATACCGGTGTAGAAATCTATCATCACCCCGCCGATGCATATACGGCAGGGCTTTTTGGTCAATACAATCTAATCAATAATCCTGCCTTAAAGCTTGCCTTGGGCTTGCAGAATAACAAATCCGCTAACAGCGATATTATCTTAAGACCGGAAGATTTCTCAATAGGAGAAAAACAGGATGCTTCAATTAGCGGCAAAGTGAGCGGAGTACAATTTATGGGCAGCCACTATTACATAGCAGTGTTATTGTCTAATAACCTGCTTACCGTGAGACGGGAAGACATGCCTCCAGCAGTTGGCGACACTGTATATATAACCTTAAATCCTGAAAAAACAGTTCGCTATTTTAATTCGTAAGCGGAGGGCGGTACACCTTTTTTAAACAGGTTATAACCAAACATAGTAGGATTAAATTCTCCAATTACTTCTACGTTTGCTCTTTCAGGGATGTCCTTTTCCATCTTTAAGCACCAAAAAGTTGCATTAATAAACAATCGGCGAAGGTCTTCACTCTTAAAATCAATGGAAGCGCCTATGGTACTGGTAAATACGCGTCCGGAATTCCCATTTTCTCCCTTATAGGTTTTTATCCATGAAATCGGCATAATAGATTTTTTCAAATTGACACTACTATCATCAGAAAGTCCATTTGTAGATTGACCATATACCAAAACCCTTGTATCGCCGGGAAGCTCCCTTACGGTATATACATCTGTTGGCCCCCAAATGTCTGACACCCCGTTTAAAATAGGGTTCTTTTCCTCTTTAATGATTCCGTTAATCAAACCCCTTGCTCCTTCCTTACCATGAAGTCCATGATGATTAATCCAGGTTTCACCCAATACTTTTCTCCCAAAACCATCTTCCCAGCCCCTGATTTTACTATTGAAGGAATATTTGGCATATTGATTATTGGGATTCTTCTTATAATAGAAAGCGTGAGTGGCTGTCCGTAGTCCTATTACGGGTTTCCCCTGCCGGATATAATGATCAATAAATTTCATCTGATTATCGGGCAATTCTCTGAACCGGGTAAAGATAACCATCAGATCGGCAGTCTCTAAATTCTCCAGACCGGGGATATTGTCCAGGGTTTCAACATTGATATTCCCTGTTTTTGGATCAACGGCAAACAGAACCGTACATTTAAATCCATAGCGGACGGCAAGGATTTTCCCCAGCATAGGTAAGGCCTCCTCCGAACGGTATTCTTCATCACCGCTGATCAATACAATATGCTTCCCTTTGCCCGGACCCTCCGTTCCATTATAGGTTACCCATTGTTTGCCGGACTGTGCAAAGGAACAGAAAGTATAAAAAATAAAAGACAAGGCCAAACAAGTACCACGAAAACCTAAGGCGGAATATCTTTTCATTATTAAATTTTTCTTCATTTTCGGATGATGCAATTTAATGAGTGATTGAAAACATCGGTTTTTTCTATTAAAAATTAATCTGTCTTTTCCTCGCAATTACTTCCCATTGATCCACTATTTTTCTGTTTTCTGTTATATAGGCTGTATCATATAGTGCCACTGTAGGGCAGATATGTACCGGCGCACCGTAGAACACTGCACCAATAGGATACTTCGATGAATCGGGAACTCTTAAAACTAAATGTTCCTCACTCTGCGCTATGGGTTCTGCATCAGCAGCATTTAGGAAATGAACCCGGGGCAAAGGGTTTTCCGCTGCAACCGCCTTATAACCAAGGTCAATACAAATGGTTTGTTTATCCACTATAGAAATTACCCTTGCTATCACCAGCGCTGCAAAATCAAAATGCTGATCAGGGAGGGATTTTTTGTACCCCCAGTCGGAGAAAATAAAAGTGCCCGGGCTGCACACTACTCCTGCTCTATGTAAATGAGTAGTAAACGTAGGCGTACCGCCCATTACAATTTCCAAAGGCCAACTGAAATCTTTTTCAATTTGTTTGTATAAGATTTCTACCTGTCGGAACCCTTCATCGCTTTTATGCTGCCTGGCGGTGAGATCGGAGTCCCGGATATGTCCATCGTAGCCATGCAATCCCCTGAGACGGACATGGCTGAGTGACTGAATATGTTTTACCAGCGGCAAAGCCTTATCCGGCGCAATTCCGGTTCTGTTCATTCCCAGATTCAGATCAATAAAAACTGTGATAATGATGTGTTGTGCTTCTGCGGCCTGATTGATCTGGCGCAGATTTTCCTCATTGTCAGCCAGGCAGGCAAATTGAACGGTAGGATATGCTTTAACGAGGTTAATAAGCCGTATTATTTTGGGACCGACAGGCTGATAAGCCAGTAATACATCGGGCGCTTCAATCTTAGCCAGCATTTCTGCTTCCGCGATGGTGGCACATTTAAACTTTTGGATGCCTTCCTGAAGCATCATCATGCATACTTCGGTCATTTTATTGGTTTTAACATGGGGACGGAGTTTGCTTACGTCCTTAACCATTTCTTTGACCAACCGGAGGTTCCCTTTAATTCTTTCTTTGTACAACAGCAACGCCGGCGAATCCACCGTGTTGATGTCCTCTACCTGATACCACTCACCACCTGCCTGAATTTCTTTTTCCATATTATTCTTTAATAAACATCTTTATCTTTTAGGTGCCCGTTGGCAACCGAATATCCTCTTCCCTTAATCTATCGCAATAATAATAAGTTTTGCATAACAAATATATCCATGAAATGCGATGACAAAACCAAAGTGTTCATTTATATTTTGTACATTTATATTTTCCTTCAACATAATACTCATTATATGCAACGTCTCTCCTTTTTTGCCGGCAAAAGAATATTGTTTACTGCTTTTTGGGTGCTTACTGTGTTGCCAGTTTTTGCCCAGGAGATTGGTTTACAATTATATTCTTTCCGCAATCAGTTACCAGGGAACGTGCCTGCTGTTTTGGAAAAAATAAGTGCAATGGGTATCCGGGAGTTGGAAGGAGGACCAACTTACGGCCTGCCTATGGACGAATTTAAGGCCCTGCTGAAGAAAAATAAATTGAAAATGGTTTGTGTAGGCGCAGATTTTAATGAATTAGCAGCAAATCCACAAGCTACTATTGATCTGGCAAAGACCTTTGGCGCTAAATATGTGATGGTGGCCTGGATTCCTCATCAGGGCGCTTTTACCATTGACGATGCCAAAAAAGCAGTATCTGTATTCAATACAGCAGGAAAGCTATTAAAAGAAAACGGAATCTCTCTTTGTTATCATGCGCATGGCTATGAATTTGGGGCTTATGAAGGAGGTACTTTATTTGATTATCTGGCCAAGAACTTTGATCCACGCTATGCTAATTTTGAAATGGATGTATTTTGGGTGAGGCATCCCGGTCAGGATCCGGTGGCCCTGCTTCAAAAATATCCCAAACGTTTCCCATTGATGCATCTTAAAGACCGCAAACCCGGAACTGTAGACACCCAGGACGGCCACACCGATGTAGAAAATAATGTGGTTCTTGGTAATGGAGATGTAGGCATAGCGGCTATCATGAAGGTGGCAAAGAAATTGGGTGTTAAGCATTATTTCATTGAAGACGAATCTTCACGTTCTATGGAGCAGGTACCACAAAGTTTGGCCTATCTTAATTCTTTAAAAAAGAAATAGTCCAATTTCTTCTGACCTTTATTAAAAGCCTTTTTACTTTAATGAATGAAATAAGATGGGGCATGATCGGCTGCGGTAACGTAACGGAAAGAAAAAGTGGCGCACCGGCTATCAATAAAGTTCCTCATTCGAAATTGGTGGCCGTTATGACCAGAAAGATGGAGAAAGCGGCTGATTATGCACAACGACACCAGGTAGACGAATGGTATGATAATGCAGATGAACTGATAGCAAACCCGTTGGTAAATGCTATCTATATTGCCACCCCACCCGATGTTCATCTGAAGTATGCAGAAAAGAGTATGCGGGCTGGTAAACCCACCTACGTTGAAAAACCCATGGCAAGAGATTATTCTGAATGTGAGGCCATGAACCGGATCAGTCGGGAAACAGGCGCTCCTCTATTTGTTGCCTACTATCGGCGCGCCCTACCCTATTTTATTAAAATTAAAGAATTAATCGAAGATCAGGCTATTGGTGTTATCCGGTGTGTAATCCTTACCCTGCATTGGCCTCCTTACCCCGAAGAAATTGAAATGCAACCGCAACCCCGGTGGCGGGTGTTTCCCCAAATCTCCGGTGGCGGACATTTTCACGACTTAGCCTCTCATCAGTTTGATTTTTTGGAATATACCTTAGGTCCAATTAAGGTAGCCAGTGGTATATCGCGCAATCAGGCGGGACTGTATCCGGCAGACGATCTGGTGGTTGCAAATTTTGAATTTGAATCGGGTGTATTGGGTACGGGAAACTGGTGCTTCACCGTTAATGCGGCCCAGCGGCTTGATCGGTCTGAAATCATTGGCACAGCAGGGAAGATCAGTTTTTCCTTTTTTGGCAGCTCTATTATAACGGTAGAAACTCCGGATGGCATGGTGGAATACGATATTCCTCAGCCGCCACATGTACAACAGCCTTTGATACAAAGCATCGTACAGGAATTAAGAGGAGAAGGCAAATGCCCAAGCTCCGGCAAAACGGCAGCAAGAGCGAATTTGATTTTAGATTGGATCACCGGAAAAGCCGGGAAATAACACTCAACCGGCTAACTGTCCTATCTTTTCATCAACCACATTTCCGTCACCTGGGAGCCTCTCTGGCCTTCTCCACAGGTCCACGTGAAAATAACCTTCCCGGTTGCTGTAGCTTCATGCGGAATATCAAACTCAAAAATCGGCTTTTCCCCGGTTTGAAGGAAGTCATGAATTACAATTTTGTCATTGGCTACCATCTTTATCTTCGAGCGAAACCTGCCAGTATAGGTAATGCGGATTTTATAGTTGGCAGACTTGTCTAAATTATCATATTTGATCTTTAATGGGGTATCATACAAAGTATTGATCTGACTCATCCATGCAGCAGGCGTAGTTTGTCCAGAAAAGCCCTTCGACCTTACCTCATGCACCCATTCTTTTCCAATTACGCCCACCCCAAAGCTAATCCTGGGAGATTGCAGACTGCCCGGGTCTTCCAGCCAGGTTTTATCTGAAACAATTCTATATTTACTCTGAAGCGACCCAAAATGGTCATAAAACCCACCGGGGCCCGGGTCAGTGCGATGAAGCATTTCCTTTATTTGATTTAGCCTATCCTGATCATTTTCTATTTTATTAAACGCCGTAAGTTGTTCCAATAACCAGGGGGAGTCACTAAGCGGAATATCCATATTATCTATAAAATTTCCCCTCCCCGGCATAGCTCCATGTTTCTCTATCGTAAGCTGCGCGCCAATACTACTATAAAGAGAATCAGCAAGCACCAGACACTTTTCTTTCCAGGACACGGCAATGGGTTCATTAATATCTTCTTCTAATATCATTTTTGCCTGCAGAACAGCCAGAGCCGAGGTTTCTTCTGTTGCATTCTCCAGGATATCACGGGCTCTCGATTCTATTGCTTTTTCATGAATTAAACGGCGCTGCACATACGCATCATAATACGCTCTGAGCAGGCACATCTGAAAACGGAAGTTCTTCATTAGATCCGGGCTGGCTTGCGCTTCTAAATGCTGCCATTGCCGAAGCGTCTGCTCCACTTTTTCATTCCCCAGCAAAGGACCTCTGAAATTGGTTTCCAAATCCATTATTCCCTGTGCGGCAATTTCGGCAATATCATTGCCCATAAACAACCGGCAATAATCGCGCAAAGTTTCCAAAACCGGAGTCTCCGGATCCCAGTCCTGATCGCTCCATATAAATTTATTTACATCATCATTAGTGCCTTCCGAATAACTAAGACTCCCGGAAGCATATGGCGCCAGCAGATTATGAATATGCTTTTCATCAACTGGGCGTGGGTTAACACATTCTCTTCCGAGTGTCATGGCAAAGGCCACATCCCAATCTGGTACGGGATACTGGCAACTCAGGCTGTGGGTAATATCGGGATAACGGCGGATCGGAATTTCTGCCTTAACCCTTTTGCGTAATTCAGGGAGAGGGATCTTAACCCAGGGTCCAAAAACCACACCTCCCAGCCAGGGATAACCACTGTTAATATGAGTGAAGAAATCACTAAACCATTTTTCATCAGGCTTGAACACCTGGGGTGAAACCCAGATTTTTGCGTTGGGGTGAAATTGATTCAACGCCACAGCCATCTTCCCCAACCAGGCAAAAAGCACATCCGGCTCCAGGTCGCCAGGATCCCCCCCTGGCACAAAAACATGATCCAGTTTTGGCAGGGCGGCAAAAACTTCAATCCTCTCCTGCATTTCCGTTCTGAGGGAGTCCCGATTGCTGTAATCCGCCCCCATATTTGGATACCACATCCAAACATCCAGCCCGTAAGATTTAGCAATCCGGGATTGCTCTACCATCATTTTTGCCGGAGCAAGTACCATGTGCTTGCTACTATCATCATCATCTGTACGCGGGGGCATAATTTCAATACTATTGGCTCCAAACAGGGCCATTTCCCGGATATATTGATCAAATTGTTTCACAGTAAATGCATCATAGGAATTGGTTTTAGCCCTATACCCCAACTGGTGACCACGAATCGGGTATTTCGGCGCAGAAGAAATCGAAAGGTTTGAAGGTAAACTCAATATTCCTTTACTCATCGTGGCACTTCTTAATAGACGTCCTACTCCATACAGTACGCATCGTGCATCTCTGCCGGTTATAATCACTGCATTTTGTGCTTCCGCGCATACCAGCCTGAAACCTTCAATACCCGGTTCAGCTACACTACTCAACAGTAGGCGCAATGTTTTCGGGAGCTTGGAAATACGGTCATCCGTAAGCATATAAATTACCGGGTGACCTTCTGCAGGCTGTTTAACAACCACCTGAAGCGAAAGCTGTGTCCTTTTCCCAATCTCCTCGCGCAATACCTGTACCGGCTTATCCAATGAAACTTTCTTTTCCGTATTTACCATAATCACCGCACTGGAAAGATCAAGTTGTTGGGAGAAAACAAAAGAAGAGAGCAATAAAAAATTTACAATCAATACAGATTTAATATATTTCATACCTGCTTTATGGTTTTATGTAATCCCGAATTTTTCACAAGTATATCTAAAAATACCATCAACACCCTTAAATACCCGCAGAATTAATTGGTGTATCCCGCTTTTTATCTTCCCACAAAAAAGTTTTCTCCGGAAGTTCAGGGAATATCAATTTTTTCTCCCAGAAACTTAGGTTTTATCCCCAATAAATAATCCAGAAAAACCTTCACCCTGGCTAATTTTTCCCGGAATTGAATCTTAATGCCGTCTTTAATATCTACATCTTCGGCATTAAATCCAATAGCATGTATACCTTCTCTGGCTGCTATGTAAATGGCACGCTCATTTTGAAAGGGTTGAGAGATCACTGTCACGGAATCCTGACCAAATACAGCCTTAAGTCTTACCATAGAATCAAAAGTTCTGAACCCGGCATAATCTGAAAAGATGCGCATTGAGTCAATGCCGGCCTTCAATAAATCTATTCTCATTTGCGCCGGCTCATTGTAATACCGGC
>CAZFGP010000110.1:0-15292 GCA_964518685.1 uncultured Terrimonas sp. | reverse complement strand
TGAATTCCAGCCCGCTGAGGGTTAGCAATACAGCTCCCACCCCTATGAAAATCCAGCCCCCATAAGAGGGGATGGAGTAGGCGCCAAAATTGAGTAATTGCTTAAAACCGATCAGCGGTGGCTGATAGGCCATTCCGGGAACTTTAATAGCTGCATGAGGATCCAAATTATGTCCATAATCGTATTCCCATTTCCAGAAATCAACCATGGCAACGATGCCAAACAAAACAAAAAGGAAAAAAACGGTGTACAAGAGTTTGCGTTTGCCAACTAAGGCTGTTATCAGGATAAAAAGACTAAAAAATCCGATCAGATAAGGCAATATAGTGAATTCTATAAAATCTTCGGTATGAAGGGTCTTCATTCCTATATAGTGATTTAAACCATTGATAATATCCACATTGCCTCCTAATTTGTTGGCAAAGATGAATAACTCAAGTCCTTCAGGATATTGCGGTGCGTCTAAGTCAATACGCCATATCGGTAGGAAATTAACTATAAACAATGCGATTGCAGAAATGAATAAGGTGATTCTTGCACCGGGATTAATTCTGTCTTGTTTCATCCGTTTAATTTTTTATGGTGTTCATCTCCCCAAAAATGATCTTGCTCCTTTTATAGTAAAACTATTTTGTAAAGCAGCAAGACAGGTATTTGTCTTTTCAAAGGGTAGAAAAAAGAACGGAATACGCGGCTGCGTCTTATAGCAGGCAGTCGTATTCCGTTATTCTATTTATTATTTGCCAGAAGCGGCATTATCTTCCGGGGCAGTTTCGCCTGTACCATATTTGATAGGCACATTGCTTCCTGCGGGGGATACTCTGATATATCCCGACATTTCCTGGTGTAATGCGCTACAGAAATCGGTACAATACATGGGGAAAATACCTACTCTATTAGGTACCCACTTCAAAGTAGTGGTTTCTCCCGGCATTACCAGCAATTCTCCATTATCTGCTCCTTTTATTGCAAAGCCATGAGGTACATCCCAGTCCTGTTCAAGATTGGTTACATGGAAATATACTTCATCTCCTACACGAATTCCTTCAATATTGTCGGGTGTAAGATGAGAACGGATTTCGGTCAGGTATACATGTACTTTGTTTCCTTCACGCACCACTTTAGCTTCTTTTTCTCCTTTCGCGGCATAAGGATGCTTATTGTCTTCAATTTTGAAGATTTTAACTGAATTATCCCTTACCTTTTCTGCTCTTACAGCCTGAGCGTAGTGTGGCTCACCAATAGTTGGGAAGTCTAATATAAGTTGCATCTTATCTCCGGATATATCAAACAACTGAGCGCTCTGCGACAATTCAGGACCTGTGGGTAAATACCTGTCTTTAGTGATCTTGTTGTAGGCTACCACATATTTTGCATCAGGTTTTCTGGAGTCGCCACCAGGAATCATCAGGTGTCCTACAGAGTAATAAGTAGGAACCCGGTCTACCACCTGCAGACTCTGAATATTCCATTTTACTAATTCTGAAGATACAAACATAGAGGTGATGGCATTGCCTTTCCCATCAAATTCTGTGTGCAAAGGTCCCAGACCTGGCTTTTGAACTTCACCGTGCAAGGCTGCTTCATACTTGATAACCGGGATTCCGCCATAATCTCCTTCAAAAGCCTTGTCGTCAATGGCTTTCAGCATTTTATTAAAAGAAAATACAGGGATCAGAGCCGCTAATTTACCACTGCCTACGATATATTCTCCGGTGGGATCAACATCGCAACCGTGTGGTGATTTGGGGCATGGAATGAAATAGGTTAGTCCTTCCAGTTCGCGTGAATCGAGAACCGTTACCTCTTTTCTGATTTCTGAGGTAGCAGTGTGTGTTTCTTCATTAAAGCTATTATGTGCATATTTAACTTGTACTTTTTTCCCTTTTCCTGCCTTAAGGTATTCTTCGGCTTTTTTCCAGTTTACTGCCATTATGAAGTCTTTGTCGTTCTTTGACGAATTCACTTCCTGTAATGTGTAAGCCTGTTCCGTATTATAGCAGGAGAAGAAGAACCAGCCATGAGAAGGTCCTTTTCCGGCATGACTCAGGTCGAAATTAACTCCGGGTGTTTCAATTTGAAACGCGATGTCCATACCACCATTGTCTTTGTCAACACTTATAAAGGAAACCGTTCCTTTAAAGTTTTGCTTATAGGTATCAATAGGCACATCTCCCGATACGTTGTCTAAAGGTACGCTGAACCGGGTTCCCGCAACAACGTATTCTGTATTTTCTGTAATAAACGGAGAAGAGTGATTTCCGGCGCTGTTAGGCAGCTCCAGAATTTCAGCGGTTCTGAAAGTTCTCAAATCAACTCTGGCAACTCTCGGGGTGTTATTTCCGTTTACAAATACCCAGCGGCCATCAATTTCGCCGTTGGTTTGCGACATGTTCACGTGGTGCAGGTCATCCCATGGAACAAAGCCATGTGAAGTGTTAAGCATGGGCTTGGTTTCTTCACTGAAGCCCCATCCCTTTTCAGGATCTACTGAAAATACGGGAATTACTCTGAGTAATCTTCCTGAAGGCAGTCCGTAAACGGATAGCTGTCCGCTAAATCCACCCGAAACGAAGTTGTAGAATTCATCATACTTTCCCGGTGGAACGTAAACTTTTTCGGCAGCATTGCCACTTACTGCAGTTCCGGCACTTTTGGGTTTGCAGGCATTCATGCCTCCAAGAAGCGTGGCAAAAGCCAACACTGTTAATGTACTTTGTACAAGTTTCATATTAATAGGTATATTTAAAAAATGAAAATGATTTCATTTTATTTTACCCCGTCATTCTGCCGCATAAACTCCAGTAAGGCTCTTGCGTCATCATCGCTCAGATTTTGATCGGGCATACGAACCAGACATATTTCTAATTGTGCCTGTAATTCAGGATCCTGATCTATCATGGCATCGGGGTTCGTTATAAAGTTCATAATCCATTCCGGTTTGTGTTTGGCGCTCACACCCTTCCATCCGGGACCTACCAGCTTTTCATCGCTGAGTTTGTGACAACTCGCACATTTCACTTCGTAAATCTGTTTACCTTTATCCGCCATGGCTACATCCAGAGCAGCAGGTAATTCCATATTTTCAAACTTGCCTTCCCCTCTTTTGGGGTCATAGCTGGGATTGCCATCAGCGGTTAATTCTGTAGGAGCAGATTTTGGCGTGCTTTCAGTATTGTTTTGCCCTGGATTACCACAGGCGAGGATTGTAAGTGCAATGGTACTGGTAACAAAAAGTTTTTTCATACTAATAATTTTTAAGCACAAGATTACCAAGTATATTTTAATTATTATATGAGGCTAATCATATTGCAAATGTTGGGTATCTTAGATGATATTTGAATGAGGACAGTCAAAAAGAAGCATGATACATATCAGGTGTATGATGGTACTAAATAAGTCATTAAAAAACAGGATAAGAAAATGATGGTTGATATTAATTTGCTCCTGGAATATGGCGGCTCTTTAAAAGAGGTGGTGAAGGATGAAGTTGTCTGTCAGGAAGGAGAAATGGCGATATTTTATTTTCAGTTGGTTAAAGGGCGTTTAAAATGGAGGCACGTTGATGATGAAGGCAAGGAGTTTATTCACGAATTCGTGGACGAGGGGGATAGTTTTGGAGTAGGGGCGTTATTTGATGAGCAACCCTATGATGCTTCAGTAGTATCGGAAGAGTCCTCTACCCTGCTCCGGCTCAAATTGTCTCTTTTTCATCGGCTGCTGAAAGATTATCCGGAAATTCATTTCAGGTTCACAAAGTTATTGGCAGAGCGACTCCGGTACAGGCATTTACTGATCAAATTGTTAACTCATTGCGATCCGGAATATCGGTTAATTACTTTGTTAAACTATCTTATTCAATATAAGAGAAATGTTTGTTTTGTTCGCAACCGCCTTTTACTTACCCGTAAAGAACTTGCCAGTATGGTGGGACTACGTGTGGAAACTGTTATTCGTACTATAAAGCAGCTGGAACAAAAGGAGATTCTTTCCATAAACAAAGGAAAGGTACATCTCTTGAATATGAGCCGGATCATATCAAATTGAAGGATTAGTTTGTTTTTTTGCAGGAAATAAATAAAACAACGATATGGTTAAAAGTATAACAGGTTGGTTTAGGATAGCCATCTTCAGTTTATTGCTTGTTTCTTTTATTGGGGTTTTAATGCGCTATAAAATCGCCTATTCGCTGCCCTTTGTGGATCAGAAGTATTTGCTCGATGCCCATTCTCATTTTGCATTTAATGGTTGGGTAACCCAGTTGCTAATGGTTTTATTAGTTGCCCGGCTGCAATCAAATCTGCCGAATGCATTTAAAAAATACGGTTGGATTTTATTCAGTAATCTGATTACAGCTTATGGGATGTTGATTTCATTTCCCGTTCAGGGGTATGGACTCTACTCCATAGGCTTCACTTTCCTGTCTATCGTAGTTGCCCTTGTTTTTGCGTATGATTATTGGCGTGATCTTAACCGTACAGAACAAAAAAGTCCGGGAGATATTTGGTTTAAAGCCTCTCTTTTCTTTAATATTTTGTCTTCGGCAGGGGCTATAGCCTTATCCATAATGATGATCAATAAAAGTGCCCGCCCGAACAGTTATTTGGCTACTTCTTATTATTTTTTACACTTCCAGTACAATGGCTGGTTCTTTTTTTCCTGTACCGGTTTGCTTATTCATAAGCTATTTAACTGGGGGATCAACATTAAGCGTGGAAAAGTTGTTTTTTGGTTGTTTGCCATTTCCTGTGTTCCGGCTTATTTTTTATCGGCCTTGTGGTTGCCTATTCCTTTATGGGTATATATTTTTGTAATTGTTGCCGTTGTCTTCCAGCTTCTTGGTTTTTTTCTTCTTTTCCAGTCCGTAAGACCTCATTTGAAACGCTTAATTTCCCTGGTTTCACCCCTCGGTAAATGGCTGATTGGGCTTTCAGTAGTTGCTCTTGCTATTAAGATTGTATTGCAGGCCAGTTCCACTGTACCTACACTTAGCAAGCTGGCTTTTGGATTCCGATCCATTGTTATCGGTTATCTTCATCTGGTTTTATTGGGCGTTTTCTCTCTTTTTCTATTAGGTTATGTTGTTATTAATGGCTATATGCGGGTAAACAAGGCAGCCGTTAGCGGAGTTGTTATTTTTATTATAGGCATTATTCTCAATGAATTGGTGTTAGGAATTCAGGGTGTGGGCGCTATCAGTTATACGAGTGTGCCTTATACGAATGGTTTTCTCCTTGGCGCTTCAATCTTGATGTTTATTGGATTGCTGTTTTTAAATATCAGTCAGCGACAGCGAATGCTTTCTGACTAAATAAAACGGAATGAAGGACTGAAAACTCTTTTATTAAAAATTGTCCTTTACATTTGCAATTATAAAGGAAGATTCATGTTTTCAAAAACCTGCGAATATGCTTTAAGGGCTATGCTCTTTATAAGCCATAGGTCAAAAAGCGGCGATAAAACAGGGATCAGAGATATTGCTGAGGGGATTAATTCACCCCAATATTTCACTGCTAAAATATTGCAGAAGCTTAGCCGTAAGAAGTTGGTACGATCTGTAAAAGGACCTGGTGGAGGGTTCTATCTCAATGCACAGGATATGGAATGCACGCTGGCTGATATTGTGAAGGCAATTGACGGAGATAAGATTTTTGCAGGCTGTGGATTGGGCTTAAACGAATGCTCGGAAATGGAGCCTTGTCCATTACACAGCAGGTTTAAAACGATTAGAGATGAAGTCCGCAATATGCTTCAAATGGCTAAGTTGTCGGAATTTCATGATCAGCTGGAAAAAAAATTGATTTTCTTAAAGAGAGTATAATTTCCAAAAAATAATCCTGAAAATTGACAGATTCGTTCAGGTTATATTTGAAATACAGTAAAAATAAAGTGGGAGATCTCTGATTATTAAGATATAACAGTTATATGAAAGATAAATGGTATACTCAGTTTATGAAAGGGTTGTGTTTAATAGTGGTTTCGCTATTCATACTGCCTGTACATGCACAGACTACCGGGAAGCCGGCCTATTATTTTGAACACCTGGATGGACTGGTGCTGCTGCTGTGTATTGTTATATTCTTTATGCTTGTTGCCGTATTGTATTTAAAACTTAAGACACGAGAAATGATAAGGATGAATAAAAGGCTCAAAAAGCGAAATGCTGAAAAAAATTTCGACTCCTATATCGCTGATCTGAACAGCAGACAAATAGAGGAATACCTTAATGTAAAGGATAAAGATTCAGCAAAGTCTTCATCCTCAGGAAACGGTTCGTCTTTATTGAAGAGTATTGCTATTTTTCTTTTGTTTTTATTAAAAGACAGCCTGTTGTTTGCGCAGGAAACAGCTCCGAATAAAGATTCCATCCTGGGTGAAACAGGAATCATTATCACTATAGCTCTGCTGGTAATTCCAATTGGCGCTGGTATTGCTTTTATGATTATCAAGGTGCTCAATCTTACCCGAAAGAGCCGCAACCGCTTCAATCTGGCTGAAGCAGAGCAATTAGCGGACTTCTTAGCAACGCCACCAGATGAAGCTACAAAGGCTGCCTTATTGAAGAGAAAGGAGGCCTTGGATTATCAATTAACCAATAATGAATTATCGGGCAATCTGGAACCTAAGGACGAAAAGGGGATTATCAGTAATGTTAACCTGAGTAGTGCATTGCCGGTGGTGGTGCAGAAAAAAAGAGCGGCTAAACGCCCCAATATTGATCCGCAATTGTCCAAACTGGTGATATGGTATATTGGTTGCGCTGCATTCTGGCTATTATTCGGAACCACTATCGGTGAATATTTAGGAATAAAGTTTGTAGCGCCTGATGCAGATCATTTAAGCTGGCTGAGTTTTGGCAGATTGCGTCCGGTGCACACCAATGCGGTGTTTTGGGGGTGGGCTTCGCTGGGTATGCTTGGATTGGCTTATTATACGGTGCCACGCGTGAGTAATACGCGATTAGCCAGTTACAAAATGGGATGGTATTCGCTTTGGTTGATTAATATCTCCGTGTTGCTGGGTTCTGTCTCTCTTATGGCTGGTATTAATAATGGAGGAGGAGAATACCGGGAATATATCTGGCCGATTATGCTCCTTTTTGGGGTGGCCCTGGTGCTGACCCTTATTAATTTTTTGCGCACCATTGCGAAGCGCACAACTAAGGAAATTTATATTTCCAATTGGTATATTGTAGCTGCACTGATATTTGGATTGGTAATTTCCCTGGTGGCGTATATTCCCTGGTGGCAGGATGGATTAGGAGAAACGATTATTCAAGGATACTATATGCATATGGGTGTGGGAATGTGGTTTATGATGATGACGTTGGGGTTAGTATATTATTATCTTCCCCAGCAATTAAACAGACCCATTTATTCTTACAGTCTCGGTATATTGGCCTACTGGACACAAATTCTTTTTTATACCCTTATTGGCACACACCATTTTATATTCAGCTCTATCCCCTGGTGGTTGCAAACGGTAGCTATTGTGGGGAGTGTTGGAATGGTTATTCCGGTGGTAGCGGGTACTACTAATTACCTGATGACTTTTAAGGGAGGCTGGCATAAAATTTCGGACAGCTATACTTTACCCTTTTACCTGGTTGGAATTATCTTTTATTTCACCGGTTCGCTGCAGGGGACTGCGGAAGCTTTTCGGTCCACTAATCTAGCCTGGCATTTTACAGATTTTACAGTGGCTCATTCTCATTTAACGATGTATGGCATTATTTCATTTTTTATATGGGCAGGTGCATACACCATTATCCCCCGGTTGACCGACCGCGAAGCGCCACAAATTACCGTTGGGGCACATTTTTGGTTTGCATTGATTGGATTGCTGTTCTATACCGTTCCGCTGATGTATGGCAGCACCTTAAAGGGGCTGATGTGGATAGAAGGGAAACCCTTTATGGAAGGCGTTGTATTTTCTGCCCCTTACTGGTTGTGGAGGGCCATAGGAGGAAGTTTGATGTGGATAGCGCACTTATTTTTTGCGTATAATATTTATAAAATGATAAGCGGCGGAGGAATTGTTGATGTAAAAGAAGCAGCATTTGAAAAGTTGGCTGCCAGGACAGAAGAAACGAATTAAGAGCTTTAATTGATTACTAATTGAATTACTGTTATGGATTTTTTCGATAATCAAAAGAAATTGTTTGGAGCAACATTTCTGTTGTTCCTGGGTCTGACTATTCTGGTAGCCATACTACCTGCATTTCGCAATCAATGGAATAATGCGCCCTTACCGGATGCCAAACCCTTAAGCGCTGAAGCTATTCAGGGTAAAGCAGTATTTATTGCCAATGGTTGCGTGGCCTGCCATACCCAGCAGGTGCGCAATCTGGATATGGACAAAGTCTGGGGTGCACGCCCCAGCATAGCTGCGGACTATGCTGATATACATCGGACAGATATTTGGCGGAATACTGCTACGCTGATGGGCACTGAACGCACGGGTCCGGATTTGACGAGTATTGGTACCCGACAGCCCAGCAGTGAATGGAATCTGGTCCATTTATACAATCCCAGAATTGTAGTGAAGGAGTCGGTAATGCCCGCTTATCCCTGGTTGTTTACTATAAAAAAGGAACCCGGAAAGGATGATGTAGTAGTGAATGTTCCGGACGAATTTTTGAAAGGGAAAACCGGAAAAATAGTGGCCAAAGCGGAAGCTTTACACCTTGTGGCTTATCTGCAATCGCTGAAGCAGGTCCCCTTGCCGGATGGCAGCCCTGTTCCTGAGTTTTTGTATAAAAGAGAGGAGAAGAGTGCTGCGGCAGGCGCGGGCGCAACAGCTGCCAAAGGTCCGGACGGAGCTGCATTGTATGCCACCAATTGTCAGAGCTGCCATCAGCCTAACGGGGAAGGTTTAAAGGGCGCTTTCCCATCTCTTAAAGACAGTAAAATAGTTCTGGATGACAATCCGGAAACAATGGTTAATATTATTATGAATGGTTATAATGGAAGGGCAAGCGAAGGCTATCCGCCGATGCCTGCTGTGGGAACGGCTAATAATTTGAGTGCAGAAGATATTACGGCGATCATGAACCATGAAAGAACAAGCTGGGGTAATAATGCCAGACAGGTTACTCAGGAAGAGATTCAAAAAATCATAGATGCGGTTAAACAATAAGTCGTTAGAACTTACGTGTTTTAAGAAGGTTGAAGAAAATTATGAATAGATTAATAAAGACGATAAAGATGAAAAAATTATTATTATCTGCCTTTGCTCTTTTGCCGGTACTAACAGGCTTAGCCTGCCCGGTTTGTGAACAGCAACAACCGAAGATACTACGGGGGATTACGCATGGTGCAGGGCCTCAGGATAATTGGGATTATGTAATTGTATGGATAATGGTGCTTATAGTAGTGGTAACGTTGTATTTTTCTATTAAATGGATTATTCGTCCAGGTGAAAAATCACAGACTCATATTAAACGTTTGATTTTAAATCATGAATAAAAAGAGATGCCATGAAGGATAAAAGCACCATAATTATTTTTTTGGATGAGGAGCCTACGCCCATAGCAAGGCTTGATTCGCCGGTAAATTTTGAACTGGATACGAGAAAATTAGTGGATGGGATGCATACATTGAAAATAGTCAGTAAAGACCCGGGAGGAAGAGAAGGTTTGCGTTTGATTCCTTTTGAAGTTAGAAACGGGCCTGCTATTGATGTGGCTGGTATAAAAGAGAATGCGGTTGTAGACGGAGTAGTACCACTTATGATCAATGCTTATGGCAAAGGTTCTTCCAAGAACTTTATGATTACCGGTAGTGAAACCCCCCAAAGCATACCCTCATGGGTATGGATAATGATTATAGGTATTGGCGGCTGGGCTGTTTATTACCTGGTATCTTATCTCAGTATGTAAAATTATAAAAAGATAAAGGGTTATCTTCATTAATCCTCTTATATTGATTAGCGTAAAAACTAAGGGATTAAATATTGAAATATCTATTGGATAATGACTGAGACAACGGATATACTTTCTCTGGATGATGTTAAAAGGCTCGTGGATACTTTCTATACAAAAGTAAGAGACGACAAAATGCTGGCGCCTATTTTTAATGATCGGATTAAGGACAGATGGCCGCAGCATTTGGAAAAGATGTATACTTTTTGGCAAACCCTGCTTCTGGATCAGCATACTTATTTTGGCAGCCCCTTCCCACCCCATGCCCAACTGCCGGTTCAACATGAGCATTTTGTCCGGTGGATGCTCCTCTTTACAGCAACTGTAGACGAATTGTTTGCAGGAGAAAAAGCTATGGAGGCTAAATGGCGTGCCGGAAAAATGGCTCAGATGTTTGAGTATAAAATCGAACGGTTTAGAGATACTGGTGTTCAAAGTCTGCTGTAAGAGGGATTTTTCGTAATTTTATTGTCAGAAAGGATAGGGGAGGTCAGGAAGATTCTGTCAGACTTTTACCCTAATTCCTGAAACTAAGTAGCAACGAATTTGTCCAATCCAATTTGCTGCTCAATTTTTATGTAACAACTTTAAATAATAAAATTATGTCGGCAGTGCAAATTAAAAGAATTTACGAACCCATGGAAGAATCCGACGGCTTCAGGGTATTGGTTGATCGTTTATGGCCGCGTGGAATAAAAAAGGATGGTTCCCATATTGATATTTGGCTTAAGGAGGTAGGTCCTTCTAATGAACTGAGAAAATGGTTTAATCACGATCCCGAAAAATGGGAAGGATTTCAAAAAAGATACAGGGATGAATTGAAGGAGTCGGAGGCAATGAAGGAATTAACCTTACTGATAAAAAAACATAAAAAAACAACGCTGCTATATAGCGCTCACGATGTTGTTCACAATCAGGCTCAGGTGTTACAACACTACCTAAGCACTTTTATACATTAAACTTATATAAGCGACTTTATGGGTTCTACGCCACCAATTAAACGCAGTGAAAGTATAGTAAAACTTTCGCGCGAGCATCATTTTAGTTTATTATTCTGCTGGAAAATAAGACAGGGAATAAAAAAAGAAGTTTCCGTAACCAGAATGATGGATTATGTACGCTATTTCTGGGAAGCTAATCTGAAACTACATTTCAGACAGGAAGAAGAAATCCTTTTTGAGTCGTTGCCGGAAGATAAAATGGTGCTCAGGGCAGTAGCAGAACACACTATCCTAAAGGAAGCGGCTTTAGTTCTTTTAAGAACTCCGGAGAATGAAGCTATTCAGGAACTCAACAAATTTGCAGACGAATTGGAAAAACATGTCCGTTTTGAAGAACGGGAACTGTTTCCATATTTGGAAAAGACGCTGTCTCCGGAACAGCATCAGGAGGTCAGCGCACGATTAGAGGCAGCACATAATGATCCACTGGTGGACAATTATGAAGATGAGTTTTGGACGAAGTAGAGCGGGAGGTTTTTAGTTTGAGGGTTTGAAGTTTTTGTTTTTGAGTTCATTTTCAAATCGGTCATTTCCAAATTATCCTTTACACTTTCAGGAAGACTTTCTTTTTATACAGGATATAAAGGAAGGTCCATTTAACCGCAATAAAACACAGGGCATAGACCAATAAATTAGCCGGCTCTCCTGCCAATTGGGTAAACCATTCAAAGAGAGACATGGTGGTATATTTCCAGTCAATAAAATGTCCTGACATATAAATTAAGATGGAATTCATGCCGATAACGATGAAAAAGAAAGACCATTTTTTATATCCCTTTACGTCAATGATATAATAAAAAGTGGCCAACAGCATCATGCTGATTCCGCCTACCAAAGTAGCAAAAGAACTGGTCCATAAATTTTTATTATAGGGAAACACCAAATCCCAAATAAGTGAGACTACAATCAGCACAGCGCCTGAAATCAGAATACGAATAGCTTTCTTATTGGGTGTGGTATTGCTGTGTTTCAAATAAGTACCTGATAGAATTCCCAATAAACAGGTAGCTATAGCCGGAATCGTGGCCATTAGCCCTTCCGGGTCATGAATATTATTTACGTACAAATGACCGGGGAGCAATAAGCGGTCAACATACGACACAAAATTTCCTTCTATGGTTAAATCACCAGCTGCAAAACCCGGAGCAGAAGTACACATTAACATGATCCAATACCCTAAGAGCAAGGCGCCTGTCCAGATAAACTGACCTCGTTGTTTAAAATAGATATAAATAATATTGGCAAACATATAGGCGAGTCCTATTCTCCCCAGTACACTGCCAAACCGGATTTCAGAAAGCGGTTTCAGGACAAGTCCGTTATTATAAATTATACCTAAGATTACGAGGATCAGTCCCCGTTTAACTACCCGCCAAAAGAGCCGCTGCTTTGTGACTCCCTTTTCCATTTGTCGGCCAACAGAATAAGGAGTGGCAACTCCTGCAATAAATAAAAACAATGGGAAAATCAGATCATAAAATCTAAAACCATTCCAGTCAGGGTGCGAAAACTGATGCGATATGCTATTCCAGAAAGGATTATCTGTGGCTTTGGACAAGGCATGAAAAATTCGTTCGCCACCCATGATCCAGAACATATCAAATCCTCTGAGAGCATCCAGAGAATGCAGGCGTTTAGAGATAACGGTTTCAGACATAAAAATGAAATTATTATTACTATCAGGGTTAAAAAAACGGACTAAACTAAGGAAAAAAAAGAGTAGAAAAGAAAATAATTTAAGCTATCTAAAAAACGAAAATTGATATTTGAACCGGAATAAGTTTTTATAATATTGCGCCTCACAATATTAAATTTCAAAACCTTAACTCAAATTCAATTGCTATGGTGCTAAAACGATTCCTGCAAGAAATTGCCATCTCATCACTTTTTTTATTATTCTCTTTTTCAAATGCTTTTTCGCAAAGCAGAACCATTACAGGAAAAGTAACCGACCGTAATAATCAACCCTTATCCGGAGTTACTGTTGTAAAAAAAGGTACCACTCAGGGTGGGGTTACCGATGGTAATGGGGTGTATACATTATTAAACATTCCAGAGCATACCATCCTTACTTTTTCATTTGTCGGGATGAGTACCCAGGAGATCAATACCGGCAACCGGTCTGTAATAGATGTGATGATGCTGGAAGATGCTGTTGATTTAGACAGGGTGGTTGTAACGGCCCTTGGATTAAGGCGTGAAAAAAAGGCCTTAGGTTATTCTGTTGGAGAAGTAAAATCTGATATGATGGACCGCGTTCCGCAGAAAGATCTTCTGGGCGCTTTAACCGGGAAAATGTCTGGTGTTAAAATTACCAATACCTCTAATGATGTCAACAGCGACACTTACGTGAACATTAGAGGTCTTTCTTCATTGGCGGGAAATAACAATCCGCTGGTGGTGGTAGATGGTGTGCCAGTAGGTGATCAACGGGTAATGAAAGACATTAGTCCGGAAGACATTGAAAGTGTTACCGTGTTGAAGGGACCCAACGCTGCTGCCCTTTACGGTTCCAGAGCAGGGAATGGGGTTATATTAATTACCAGCAAATTAGGTAAGAGTAAAAAAGGAATTGGAGTTGATGTGGGTATTGGTTCTACCCAGTCCGTTCCCTATAAATTTATTAAACTTCAGAACAGATTTACTTCAGGGATCAGTGGTGTTTTAAATGAAAATTCTTATCAGCAATGGAACGGACCTGAAGAAGGGGAAATGGCTATTCAGTGGAATACGGATGGTGTCGAAAAGCCTCTGGTATTTCATAAAGATAACCTTCAAAATTTTTTCAGAAGAGGAACCGAACAGGTTTATGATGTGAGTGTAAACGGATCCTATGATAAAGGTAGCTTCAGGTTGGGAATTTCTCATCTTGACGCATCGGGTGTTTATCCCGGCGTGGAGTTACAAAGGAACGGCATAAATTTATCTACCGTATATAATATTACAAGCAAGGTAAAAGTTTCTACGAATTTAGATATCTCCAATCCGCATTCAAACAATTATCCTTTAAAGAACGGTGGTGAAACACAATACATGGCAGTATATCAGGTGCCGCCACATATCAATATTAATGATTTGAAAGACTATTGGTTAGAACCGGAAGTCCAGCAGCGCAACTTTAATGCGGCTCATGACAATCCCTGGTTTGCAGCCTATGAGTTGCAGGATAAGTTTGACAGGATGAGGTTGTTTGGAAATATAAAACTGGACTATCAGATTTTACCCGACCTGAAATTTATGGGACGGTTTGCCTATAATGGCAATAATGAAAAGAGGGTGTACAGGCAGGCCTGGTCAGGTTATGGGGGAGATGGCGGAGGACAAAACAAACCTC
Source organism: uncultured Terrimonas sp. (assembly GCA_964518685.1). Taxonomy (GTDB): domain Bacteria; phylum Bacteroidota; class Bacteroidia; order Chitinophagales; family Chitinophagaceae; genus Agriterribacter. The sequence continues at coordinate 1,035 of CAZFGP010000110.1, read as the reverse complement.
AGGGAACTCTGAATGAAAGGATTAATGATCAGCGGGAAATGAATACTGATGTTTTGATTTCCTACAAGAAGTCGCTTGGTAAATTTGATATTGCTCCATCTGCTGGTGCTAACGTAATGACGCAAAGGAGTTATGGCTTGTACGCCGGTGGAGATCCACTGGTGTTACCGGGACTGTATACCCTTTCTAATGTCAACAGAAATGGACTTAGCTATTCAGATTTTACTTACAGAAAGAATATTTACAGCGTTTATGGTTTATTGGATGTGAGCTACAACAATATGGTATATCTGAATATGACAGCAAGAAATGACTGGTCGAGTACTTTGCCTAAGGATAACTGGTCTTATTTTTATCCTTCTGCTTCTTTAAGTGTATTGCTTAATGAAATGCTTCCGCTGCCATCATGGGTTTCTTTATTTAAGTTACGGTCGGGAGCCTCAATGGTAGGTAAAGACACAAATCCATACGTTATTGCTACGGTGTTAAATCAGGGTACCTGGGGTACCAACACCTTGTACTCGGTTCCGGGAAGTTTACCAAACATTAATTTGAAACCCGAAATTGCTAAAGCTTTCGAAATCGGAACGGATCTTTCATTTTTTGACAATCGTGTAGGAGCTGATTTCACCTACTATAAAGTACAAAACACCAATCAGATTTTGAATGCAGCTACTTCCTCTACTTCAGGATATGTTGCAGCCACAATTAATGCCGGAAATATTGAAAATTATGGCGTTGAAATAGGGTTGAACGTTACGCCGGTGAGAACCCAAAACTGGAATTGGGATATACGAGCTAATTTCACCCGCGAAAGAAGCAGGCTAAAAGAATTAACCAAAGGAATTGACCAATTTTTGTTCTGGGGTCATACACAGGTAAATGCGATTACTAAGGTTGGAGAGTTAATTGGTGATATTTATGCCAGAGACGTAATACGCGTCAATGATAAAAGCAGTCCCTATAATGGTTGGGCATTATTAAATTCAGAACTCCTTACCTCTCGCAGTTAGAAAATGCGGAGGTTTTAAATTT
>CAZFGP010000109.1:0-15296 GCA_964518685.1 uncultured Terrimonas sp. | reverse complement strand
AATGGTTTGCGCAACGGCTTGGGGAAAGACCTGACTAAAGAAGATCCGTATGCCAGGTATAGAAAGAAGACCTATCGGGAACTGAAAAATGTTAAATACGGAAATGCGCCTGATGACCAAAACCGGTTTGATGCTTATTTGCCCAAGGATCTGAAGCCCAATGCAAAGGTCATCGTTTATATTCATGGCGGAGGCTGGACACGAGGTGATAAAAGTGAATTTCCCCGGCAGTTGGTGGAGGAATTGGTGGGGAAAAGAGGATATATAGTAGTAGCGATGAATTATCGTTTGGTGAAAGACGGGAACAATCGTTTCCCTGCACAGATTGAAGACGTCAAAAAATTATTGAAATTACTCTCCGAAAATGCATCCCGGTATGGCATTGATGGTAACGCATTTGCTTTGATGGGAGGTAGCGCCGGCGCCCATCTGGCGATGCTTTATGCTTATGGCTATGATGAGAAAAAACAAGTAAAAACCGTGATTGATCTTTGGGGTCCTACTGATTTTACCGATAAATCGGTTCGTCCGGTTGGCAGTGATGCAGATAATATCGTAATTAATTTCTTGGGAGAAAAGGATGAACAGGCACAGATTGCAAAAGATGCCAGCCCTTTGTACCATTTGAATGAAGAAACAGGCGTGCCAACTCTCCTTTTTCATGGTGCCAAAGATGAATTGGTGAAGGTGAGCCAGGCAGAACGTTTATATAAGCGATTGCAGGATCTGAATATTCCGGCTCAGATGGAAATTTATCCCGATGAAAAGCATGGTGTAGGGCCGGCAGCTGCCGTGGATGTATTTTCTAGAATATTTACATGGTTAGAGAAATATTATCCCATACAATAGAAGCTGCTTTATATTGTATTTCCTGCCAATATCAGGGAGAATTATATTTATAAAATAAAATGTATCTAATGATGAAGTTCAAGTATTTTTTTTCTGTTTTATTGATGGTGTCGTTTGTATTTATAACAAAGGCACAAACGGTCAAACCAGCTCTTCCACCTCCTCAACAGCCTAAAATTATTGTAGGTATGATGGTAGACCAGATGCGCTGGGACTATCTGTACCGTTTTCAGGATCGTTATGTTGCGGGTGGCTTTAAGCGATTGGTAAAAGAAGGGTTTTCATGTGAAAACACCTTGATTGATTATTCTCCAACGATTACGGCCTGCGGGCATACCTGTGTATACACCGGATCGGTTCCTGCGGTACATGGTATTGTTGGGAACGATTGGTATGAGCGTTCTCTTGGAAAAACCATTGGTTGCGTGGATGATCCTTCTGTAAATTTAGTAGGATCCGTTCAGGGTGCAACCGGACAATCACCGCATAATAATCTGGCCACAACCATTACAGATCAACTACGCATAGCTTCCAATTTTCAAAGCAAGACAGTAGGCGTTGCCATCAAAGACCGGGCATCTATCCTGCCTGCAGGCCATGCAGCTACGGCAGCCTTTTGGTACAATGGAAATGATGGAAATTTTGTTTCCAGCACCTATTATATGAATGAACTGCCGGAATGGGCTAAACGCTTCAACGATAGGAAGGTGATGAATGAATATTATAAAAATGACTGGAATACGCTTTTCCCAATTGATACCTATACCCTGAGTACGGCAGACGATAAGCCATACGAAAATACAGCTAACGGGGAGGAGAGGCCTGTATTTCCGCATAAATTAAAACAGTTTATTGGTAAGAATTATGGCGCTGTAAGAACCACTCCTTACGGCAATACCCTCACTTTTGATTTTGCCAAAGCGGCTATTGAAGGATATAATCTTGGTGGTGGCAAATTCACCGATTTTTTGGCTGTTAGTTTTTCAAGTCCCGATGCCATTGGGCACACCTATGGCCCTAATTCAATAGAGGTAGAAGATAATTATCTTCGTTTGGACAGAGAACTTGCAGACTTTTTCTCCTACTTAGATAAACGTTTTGGCAAAGGAAATTATCTGTATTTTATCACGGCCGATCATGGCGTGTCTGAATCTCCCGGTTTTTATCTTGAAAATAAAATGCCTTCCGGAGCTTTGGAAGGGAAAGATTTTTCACAGGCAGTTGAGAACGGTTTGAAAGAAAAATATGGAATAGAAAAGCCTATTCTTTCTTTTGCCAATTACCAGTTGTATATGAACTGGGAAGCCTTTGATGAGAAAAAAATTAATCGTGCAGAAGTAGGTAAAACCATTAAAACAATTCTGCTGAAGGCAAAGGGCATTGCCAATGTGTTTGAAAATGAAGCCCTGGGTACTGCGCCAATCCCCGATCATATTAAGAACATGCTTATAAAAGGATATAATGCTAAGCGCAGCGGAGATTATGTGGTCGTTCCGCAACCTACCTGGAAGGGAGGGAGTGTAAAAGGCGCAACCCACGGCACCTGGTACCCTTATGATGCACATATTCCCTTAGTTTGGATGGGCTGGAAGATTAAGCCAGGATATACCAACAGGGTAACAGGGATGGCAGATATTTCGCCCACCTTAGCTGCCTTATTACGAATTCAAATGCCAAGCGGGTCTATTGGAAAACCTATTACAGAACTTACAGGAGGCAGATAAACTGTAAAAATATTTTCATTTAGCAGTCCGAAGTTTTAGACCTGGAGTTTGGGTTTAAACCTTCGGACTTTTTCGAAAGGTTCTATAAGCATCATTATCCGGATATTGCTTTCATGTAAATAAGATTGGATGTATCAAATCATGATCTGCCAGATATACTTCGTACCCCATTTTCCCCATTGTTTCAAACTTTTTTCTATAGCCTGGTTCACCCCCTGGTAATCGGTAATCTTTCCCTTTTTGGGGGGCGTTATAGTCGTTTCTTTTACTTCTTCTAATTCCACTTTAGTTGCATACCAATTGGTGTAAAGTCTTGGAATTACCACGCCAAGAATCATTCCCGGTAGTCCCTGAAAGGATTCCGGACCTCCAGGACTAACGATCTCATCGGTATAAAAGGCCACCACAAAAATGGAGTCCATGATCACGGTAAAAGCCCTCCTGCATTCAAAGCCCGCGATTTTCCGGGTGTCTTTGGTGAGATGCCATTTATATTGGCGCAAACTATCCTGAATCAGAAAAGATTCATCAAAAACCTGTTTGAAAGCCACTGTTTTCCGGTTGCTGAAATCATTATATATAATATTAGAGGATGCCACGTTGTCAGCGAAAGGAGAGGATTTTTCTTTGCTTTCTCTTCCGGGCTGATACAGTGTTTTGTTTCCGATGAAGGAAAGATTGAAGTAGGAATGATTATACTCCGGGATCTGGTTTTTAAAATTAGAATACCAGTCGTTATTATCAATTTCTATTTGTTTGTGAACATTTACCGTTTTCTCAAATTCAATCTTTCCTTTCAGCAGGAATTGCGCATTTGCCGACTGGGTAATAAAAAGAAGGAAGAAGGCAGGATAAATAAAGGACTTGCCCATGACTATTGATTTTGGGTTTGAGCATTATTTTTTGTAAAATTCCAGGTGAAACTGAGCATCCAGAAACGTCTCAAAGTGGTGTACGTGTTTTCGGTAATGAAATTGCTTTGGATGTTCCTGTTGAAACCGATATTCTGATCCAGGATATCATTGACCGAAAATTCCAGCGAACAGGTTTCCTTGAATAATAATTTAGTTAAGTTGGAATTCCAGATAACTGTATTCCGGTTTTCATCAAATACACTGGTTTTTTGCCTGAAATTAAAATCTATATCATTGGTGAATTCAAATTTAAAAGGAAGTGCGAAATATAAATGAGCGCCGTAACTATGTATCCAGTAGTTGGTTTTGATAGCTTTATTAATAGAACTCACAGAAGTATTGTAAGAGGCGTTGGCGTTAATACGGATATTCATCTTTTCCGCTTCATAATATGAACCGCTTAGCCTGAGGGAGGTGGAATTGTTGGAAGTGATATTCCTATCGTTGTTAACAAAATTGGTCATTCTGCCTCCGTTATTTTGCAAGCCAGCATTGATCCAGGTTTTAATAGAAGGGATCTGCATGCCGTAGCTGAAATAAGAATAATAATTATAGCTGCCATTGGTGTTAACGGATTGATAGATACGTTTACCTAACTTGTCTACAGTATTACTGGAAGAAATGGCATGATCAATCAGATTGAGATTAACGTTGGCATAGATACTTCTCTGCCTAAGCACCTTGTAATCGTTGAAATTAACACTAAAGTTGTGGTTGAAAGCCGGCTTAAGATCAGGATTCCCGATAAAAATATTCAATGGATCATTGTTTTCCTGAATGGGTTGCAGTTGCTGGATCGTAGGTTGCTGGGTGCTGCCGTTGTAATTAATACCCAACCGGGTCTGCGGTTTAAAATTATAAAAATAATTAACCTTTGGATACAGGTTCAGCCGGTTGTAATGAAGTGAGGAAGCGGCGATTTTATCTTTTTGCGTATAGTTCTGAGAAGCCAGGTCACTACCAAAAGTCAGGTTATACTGCTTCTTGGCAATCCGGTAGGCCAGCCCTCCCGCATGCGTGGTTATCAGAAAATCGTAATCATTTGTCAGCAGATCGTTGAGTTCGTCATACTTGCCCTGGTTATAATCATAGGTTGTCCGGTCAGCGCTGCTGGCAGTGTTCGATAACCCATAATTAAAAATTATAAAATTATCCCTGATGACCGGTTCGGTATAAGTGATTTTTCCATTGAAGGTAAACAACTTGCTGTGGTTGTATTTTCGCTGGTTGATGGTGTCGTTCCGGAAGATATTACCTGATGCATCAAAATAATGCGTAAGGGCATTAAGGTATCCGTTAGCGTTATCTTCATTGTATTTTTGTTCTAAAGAGCCGGTGATGGTTCTCCCTTGCTTCTTAAATTTTTTACGATAAATGACGTTACTGTTGAAAGAAGATTCCCGGTTAATATTGGAGGTTTCCCGGTTGCTCTTGTTCACCGGGTCCGATGCTTCATTCAGAGCTTCGGAGGAGTATTGATTTTCCGATTTGGATTGTCCTTTGTAGCCGTTTATGGTCAATTTAATGGAAGAGCTGGAATCCAATTGGATCTCATATTTTCCGCTAAGGGTATGGCGGTCGCGCAGGGAGAAGTTATTATTCTGCTGATTCATATAATAGAGCGTATCCGGCAGAATATATTGGGTTTTGGTGTCGTCATTTCCGGTTACATTTAGTTTTTTATACAGGTAGCTGGCATTGAAATTATTTTTATCCTCATTCCATTTATTGGAAAAATGAAGCCCGCCTGTCCAGGCCTTTGGCAGACCGTTTCCATTGAAGTCGAAAGTATTGCTCTGGCCAAAAAAATAGAAAAAGCCACCGTTTTCGTCATACTCAAAATTATCGTCTGAAAGCCCGTATTTCCGGCTGTCCTGCCAGTTTAGCCCGGTGGTTCCTGTATTAGACATAGTGCCGAAAGCGGCTATCTTTCGTTTGCCCTTGAAAAAGTTTACCATCCCTTCATTATTGAACTTGTCTTTCAAGCCGCCTCCTGCGCTCACCTTTCCAAAATAGCCGTTCTTCTTATCTTCTTTCAGTTTCAGATTTATGGTCTTCGTTTTCTGGCCGTCGTCTATACCGGTAAATTCCGCCTGGTCGCTTTTCTTGTCAAATACCTGCACCTTGTCCACGGCATCGGCCCTGATATTTCGGGTAGCTACCGTAGGATCGTCACTGAAAAACTCTTCTCCGTCCACTAATACTTTTTGCACTTCCTGCCCCTGAGCGATAATCTTCCCGTTTTTGTCCACTTGTATTCCGGGCATGTTTTTTAATAATTCTTCAGCGCTGGCATTTGCCCGCACCTTGAAACTATCTGCGGTGTATTCTATAGTATCGCCCTTTATTCTCATGGCATTATTCTGACGGATAATGATTTCTTTCAGTAAAACGCTTTTGTTGGTGAGGTTAATGGTTCCGAGGTTAACTTTGATATCGGGCTGCAGCCGCACTTCATCTACGTAGTCGGCAAACTGAGGATACGAGATCATGATGGAATAGGTTCCCGAATCCAGTTGGGACAAGGAGAATGTTCCATTTTTATCAGTTCTTGTAAATTGAATGATAGATGAATCGGTGGGATTGAGAATAGTAACAATGGCGTATTGTAATTTTTTCTGATTGGCGGTATCCATGACGGAACCGCTGATAGAGGCCGATTGACCAAAACTGTAAAAAGAAGCACCAAGGAAAAAGAGGAGAAAGCAGGTTATCCGACTTACAGTCATTGTATATAAATAAAAAGATGAAAAACGGTGTTAAAAATAGAAGGATTAGTATTAAATTCATAAGCCGTACTTTTAAACTTGTGTTAAAGAATATTTTAATTTATTAAATGCCTCAATATGACCAGTAAAAAATATGAAGACATTCATTTTGTAGACAGTACAAAATCCGTCTGGAATTATTCCATGTTTACAGAGGAGGACATTCAGAATTTTCAGCAGGGTACTCATTATAATTTATATTCCCTGTTTGGGTCAAGGCAGGTTAATGTGCTGAATACGGATGGTTATTATTTTGCGGTATGGGCGCCAAATGCAACTTTTGTATCGGTGAAAGGTAATTTCAACGATTGGGATAATGATACGCATCCGTTATTTGTGCGGCTTGATAATTCGGGAATATGGGAAGGATTTATACCCAATCTGTCCAAAGGAGAAGTGTATAAATATCATATTCATGGTTTTAAAGGCAGTCGTCAGGATAAGGGAGACCCCTTCGCCTGGTTCTGGGAAAAAAAGCCTGCTACTGCTTCTATTACCTGGAACCTGGAATATGAATGGAAGGATGCCGAATGGATGCAAACCCGTAAAATGCACAATGACTTGCATGCACCATGGAGCGTTTATGAAGTGCATTTAGCCAGCTGGATGCGACCCGACAAAAATGATGAAGACCGGTACAACAGCTACGCACAAATTAAGGAATTGCTGGTGCCTTATGTAAAAGAGATGGGCTTTACCCATGTAGAATTTATGCCGGTGATGGAACATCCGTTCGACGGTTCCTGGGGTTACCAGGGAACGGGTTATTTTGCCCCCACTTCAAGGTTTGGAGACCCGCAGGGTTTTATGGAACTCGTTGATGCTTTTCATCAGGCAGGGGTAGGTGTATTGCTGGACTGGGTGCCTTCTCATTTTCCGTATGACGCCCACGGACTCTTTATGTTTGATGGCACACATACGTATGAATATGCGGATATGCGTAAAGGCTTTCATCCCGACTGGAACAGTTATATTTTTAATTACAGAAGGGGAGAGGTGAAGTCCTTTTTGATCAGCAGCGCCCGGTATTGGTTTGACCGGTATCATGCAGATGGTATCCGGGTGGATGCAGTAAGTTCTGTGATCAAATTGAATTATTCAAGGTCTACCGGTCAATGGGAGCCTAATGAACATGGTGGCGATGGTAACCTTGAAGCTATTGCTTTTATCAAAGATCTGAATGAAACCATTTACCGTGATTTCCCCGATGTGCAAACTATTGCTGAGGAGGCTACCGACTGGCCCGGAGTGAGCCGGCCCACCTTTGAAGATGGTTTGGGCTTTGGGATGAAATGGATGATGGGATGGATGCACGATACTTTGGATTACTTTAAGCTGGATCCCGTTTTTCGACAATACCATCAGGACAAATTTTCGTTCAGCATGATGTATTATTATGACGAGAATTTTATGCTTCCACTGAGTCATGATGAGGTGGTGCATGGAAAAAGCCCGATGATCTACAAAATGCCTGGTGACGACTGGCAGAAATTCGCCAACCTGAGGTTGATGTATACCTACATGTTTACCCACCCAGGTGGAAAATTATTATTTATGGGAGACGAATTCGGACAAACCAGTGAATGGAATTACCAATCAGAACTGGATTGGTTTTTGTTGCAATACGATAGCCATAAGTTGCTGAAAGAATGTGTGAAAGATTTGAATCACCTGTTGCGCAATGAACCTGCCATGTACGAGAATCAATTCAATATTTATGGTTTTGAATGGATAGATCTGAATCACAGAGCGGAAAGTGTTATGGTTTATCGCCGAAAAGGAAAGGATCCCGAAAATGATTTGCTGATTATTCTGAACATGACTCCGGTAGTACGCAATAACTGGAAGCTACAAGTTAGAGATAAATCCGCCTGGAAAGAAATATTTAATAGCGACCTTAAAAAATATTGGGGAACAGGCGATGTGTTTAATCCTGAAATTGTTGTAGAAGAAATAGATAAGGAGAACAGAATATTTGAAATCAATATTCACCTGCCACCACTCGGAGCGCTGGTGCTGAAATAGCAGAAGTAAGAGATTAAAATTTGAAATTTATTTGGGTTTAATGAATTTTCCGATGGCTCTTCCGGCGGTGGCATATGACTCTGAAATTCTTTCCCCGGTATCAAAATCTGAACCGAAAATCCCGCTGCCTGGCGCCCGTTCAATTGAGATTTTTGCAATCACCTTATTTTTATTTGCAGTCTCTACGATGATGGCTTCTCCGTTGATGGTGGCGCTTTTGCGGGCGACTCCTACATTAAATCCCGGTTCGATGAAGGTAGTATTAAAAATGAGCGTGTATTTTGCGTGATTGTCAAGTTTAAGATCACTGTACATGATGAGCAATTCATTAAATTTAGTTTCGTACCTGCCATTCTTATCCTCCTCCCATTTTTCGGCCCAGGTATCTCCTTTTCCTGCCTCCTTCTTATTGTATTCCTCTGTCTTGGCTTTAATATAGTCGGCTTCTTTATCGAACTTACCAACTTTGGTATTTTCAAAGGTCAATTCGGTAATGATAGAAGGGTCAGAAGCGAAATCAGGCAATTTGCCCTCTATAAGTTTTATACGTTGAGCATTTACTGCCAGGGTAAAAGCCAGGAAAACAAACAGGACTGTTGCTTTATTGATAAATCGCATATAAATGATTTTTGATATTTAAATATACAGTTTTTTGAAAAAAAATACTAATTTTTTTTATAGGAGAGATTCCGAAGTTTTTACTGGAAAATGCAAAAAGGAGTTATGATTTTCCTCATTCATTCGCTTTTTCCTTATTACAGCTTCACATTTACCCCGATCATAAAATTCCTTCCTGCCATTGGAAAATAATAATTTTTATTTACCACACTACCTCCGCTAATGTAGCTGTAAGTATAACCGTTGGGTTCATATTTCTTGTTGAAAATATTATTGAGTTGCAAAACTAAGCTGATTTCACTGAATACCCTGTTTTTTAAAGTATAAATACCTCTGAAATCCTGTACATAAAAGTCTTTCAGCCTTCTCGCTTTGTTTTGGGTGTTGTCGAGGTATTGTTTTCCTGCATATTTTCCCAATAAACTGAGCTCCCATTGTTTGGCCGGAAGAAAACTTAAGACTGCTCCACCAATAACAGATGGAGAAAAAGAAATATCTCTTTCGCTGAAGGTTTCTGATTTCTGATCTCCATTATCATAGTCGTCATACCAGGCGGTATAGTCCTTTACTTTATTGCGACTTATACTGAGATTCCCCGAAGCATTTGCCCATGATGCCAAACGCCATCCCGCCTGTAATTCAATTCCCATTCTATAGCTATGAGGAATATTGGTGCGTGTGTATGCGCCCACATCATTGATCTTTCCTGTAAGCACCAGTTGGTCGAGGTATTTCATATAATAGAATGTTGCGCCCCAGTTGAAATCGTATTTCTTTTGTTCAATACCCAACTCAAAGTCGTGCAGGGTCTCGGGTTTAGGCTGTTGAACTACCCCGGCTTCGAAGTCGTCCCGGTTGGGCTCTTTATTTGCCTGCGCATAGGAAAAATATCCCAACCAATTGCGCATGGAATAACTGAAACCTATTTTTGGATTAATAAAATTATAGCCGTTATAGATTTGCAGATCAGGATTATCTCTGAAGCCATTTAAATGATAAGTGATATGCCGGTACTGTACATCAGCGAAGGCTTCCAGGCGGGGAGTGATTTTTTGCTGAATTTTGGTATAAATATTTGCATCTGTTTTGAGAGCATTCACGTCATACCAGGTGTAATCCTTAGGGATGCCAGTTTGTGCCCAGATTATTCTTCCGAAGTGATGACCATCATAGCGATTCCATCCTCCACCGGTTATCCATTGTGTTCCCTTATTTGTATATTGTAAAGAAAATATGTTGCCATAGAAATAGTTACTTAGCCAGAGTTGTCGTACCAGATCGGTTTTTTTTATAACGGAATCACCAACAGAAAAATCAGGCAATCCTAAATCAGCAAACTTTCTCAATGCCTTATATTGCTCATAATTTCCTTTACCATGACTTAAAAAGGCGGCAACGTTAAATTTGAACCGGGTGTTTACATCGTAATTATAAAAAAGTTGATAGTGATCCTGCTGGTAATTATCTGTTTCGTTATCGTAAGGCGCCCCCGGTTTTTCTGTACCGGAAGAGTTATAAGTACGATGAGATATCAGCATGTTTTCAGGCACTCCGTTCCAGGCCTGGTAAGTCTTTTCTTTTCCCGAAAAAATATTAAGCCGGATAGCGGATTTTTTTGAAAGATAGGCAGAAGAAACGTAAAATGATTTCAGATCGCTACCTGCTCTGTCAATATAACCATCACTTTTTAATGAGGAGAGTCTGGCATCGAGGGTATAATGACCGTTTATTAATCCCGTCCCTGCCTTAAGGGTATTCTTCCAGGTGTTGAAGGAGCCAAAACTATTGTTGCTTTCGGCGTAGGATTTTTCTATAAAGTCATTGGTGGTCATATTAATCGTTGCACCAAAAGCGCCTGCACCATTGCTGCTCGTTCCTACCCCCCGCTGCACCTGGATACTGTTAACTGAAGAAACAAAATCCGGCAGATCAACAAAAAAAGTACCCTGAGATTCTGCATCGTTGTATGGAATACCATTCAAAGTGATGTTGATTCTTGTGGCATCAGTACCGCGTATGCGAATACCTGTATATCCGAAACCATTGCCGGCATCTGAACTGACCACAACTGATGGCAGTTGATTTAATACAAAGGGCAGATCCTGTCCGGTATTAAGCTTCTCAATTTCTTTCCTGGATAGATTGTTTTTAGTGAAAGGCGATTTCTCTGTAGCTCTTACGCCTTTTATTTCTATAGGTTGAAGCATAAGGTTAATCCTTTCCATCGTTATATTCAGAGAAAGGGGATGAGGGATGTTAATCTTTTGACTATGTGTTTTAAAACCCACAGCGCTGGTTTCTATTTCATAAATTCCCGGCTTAAGATTATTAATATTGAATTGTCCATTTTCGTCGGAAAGTGAATGCCGATTGCCTGTAACAATAATAGTAGCGCCGGTAACAGGTTGCAGGTTTTGTTTTTCAACCACTTTGCCGGTAAGGGTATGCTGGGCGATAGCGGTAATAAAAATCCCCTGCATGAGCATAATAAAAAAAAATCTTTTCATTTCTGTTTTTGTTTTGGCTGTCAACGTGCAATTGATTTTTGTTGCACTCACTTGTTGATTGCCAGGTTTACAAAAACAGGAAAGGAGAGAGGTGATGACTCGTCCTTCCCTGCGCAGGCATTATCCTGATCAGGTTTTACGGGTTTGATCTCAGTCCGCTGATTTTCATCAGAGAACACCCCGGGAACCAAAGAGGTTAAAAATCATATCTAACCCCGGTTGTCTGTCCGACAAAGTTAATGAAGTTTTTAATTTAAAATGTAAAACGAATTCCCAGTCCCCCGTAAATTCCAAAATCAGGGTCAGGGAAACTAAATGCAGGTTGTATATCAAGGCTAATATCTATGGGTACATGATTAAATTTATAAGCCATTCCTAAAACCCCGTCAATACCCAAAAAAGCGCTTTGGTCACGGTCTCTGTCATGATACCGGTGTGTCTCAAATCCAAAGTGAGCACCCGGGCCAGCATACCATTGTAAGCCGGGGGCATTGGGTATTTTTCCATGAAATTCATAAAGACCGGTGATGGTAAACCAATGATGGCCGAAGCTGAGCATGCCTTCCAATGCTTTTGAGTCGCCATTGAGAAAGTGTTTTACATCAATAGAGCCGCCGCCCCAATAGCCCATTTTTACACCTACGCCTGTTCGGTAGCTATGCCCTAAGGCTTGTGCACTGGACTGGACAGGGCGCAAAGAGAATATGATAACCGTAAGTATAAAGACCGAAAATATTTTTTTCATGATCCGTGCTATTAAAAGCATGCAAATGTAACACAATACCCGGATTCCGATTTTTTGCGGGAAATAAATAGTTTAATTTTGCCATAATTGAAAATTCGTCTCATTATTTATATCGTCTTGTTTAAACATATTCATCCTTATCCTCCTTTTATTCCGGACAATGCCACAAAATTAATTGTAGGCACCTTGCCACCGCCCCGTTTTACCACAGGTAAATTAAAAGAGGGCGATGTGGATTTTTGTTATGGCAGCCGCGATGGCTTACTCTGGATTATTTTTGATCAGCTTTTTAAGCTGAAGCTTAGGTATGAAAATTCCTCAAAAGCGGTTCAGCAGCGGAAGAATATTTTAAAGGAGAGAGGTATAGGTATCTGTGATATAGTAGCCTCGGCCAAACGTAAAAAAATTGATGCTTCCGATATTGGTATGCAGGATGTGCAATTACGGAATTTGGTTGAAGTATTGCAGCAGCATCCAAAGATCAATATGTTGCTTTTCACCGGAGGCAGAAGCAAGAACGGACCTGAGTATTTTTTTAGAAAACAGTTGAAACATTTGGGGTTGGAACTAAAGGTTGTATCGGATCGTGTGCCTCGTATTCATAGTTTCCAACTTCCCGGAGATGGACGCACCATTACTACGGTTACTCTTACCGGACCTTCCGGAACCGCAAACCGGGCTATAGGCAGCATAAAAGAATATAAAGAGATGAAATTAAAAAAGCCCTCTTTTACTACTATTGATTTTAGAGTATTGCAGTACAAAGATTACTTTTAAGCAGAGCAAATTTCCTGATAAAGCTGGTTGATTTTTCATTTTAATTGGAGATTTCCTAAAAAACAGGGTTCATCCGAAATTCAGAACTCCTTACCTTTCAAAAAAAACATTATCTTCATAGCCGGGAGTAAAAAGACAGTTTTATGGAAAAGTCTTAATTTGTCCTGGTGATTCCATTTCAACACAGCTTATGCAGGAGCCTTTGCCAATATATGCAGATGAAGTATTGATCTGTCAAATTGCTGACGATGATAGCAATGCTTTTACACTGCTGTATTGTAGGCATTCAGATGATCTGCTCCTTACTGCCAACAGGGTTTTGCGCAACAAAACTGCTGCAGCAGATGTGGTACAGGATATCTTCCTTTCCTTATGGAACCGGAGAAAGGGAATGCAGATTACCGGCACGGTCAGGACTTACCTGCATACTTCTGTTCGCTATCATTGCCTCCACTATATTGAGAAAAATATCACCCGGCGCGATTATTTGAGTCGCCTCGCGGAAACTGTGGAAGAATTTGTGTCGGACAATATCATAGTAGAACTCCAGTTAAAGGAATTGTGGAAAATATTACATGAGGTGGTAAGTCACCTGCCACCCAGAATGCAGGAAGTGTACAAACTCAGCCGGGATGAAAACCTTACGCATAAAGAAATTGCCGAACGTTTGAATGTCTCTGTTGAAACGGTCAAGAAGCATATCCAGCATGCTTTACAACACATTAAATCCGCCATAATTTCTCATGCGCTGATAACCATCGTGTTCATCTTCAGAAATTATTATTAGAATATCTGGATTTTATATACCCCCTCTTCCTTCCTTACCGGACTATATTATATATTAAAGCAGGACATCTTAATGGATATATCCAATGTAAAATCACTATTACAAAAATATCGGGACGTTGGCAGAATAATTGGGCACACCGCCAAGCCAAGAGTGCAACAAGATGGTAAGTGACAACAAAAAATGAAAGCTGCTAATGGCCGAACATTCTGACATAGCGCCTAATCTGAAGGTAAGAATTAAATGAAAAATAAATTTTATACGCTACCTAATTTTAGTTACATTAACGGTTTTTATTCTTTGCTCTTGTAAAAGAGATGACCAAGATATGATGGAACAAAGCCAATCTCAACTTGAAAAACTGCATACCGACAAAATATTTCTAGAATATCTTGTATACTTTCAAAATCAAGCATTAAAACTCAATAATGTTAATGTGTTGAATAGTTATATTGAAGATGGCATGTTATCAAATTTTGAGCAAAAGAACATCCATAAACTATTCGGTTATGACAATAGTACAACGTATTGGGATGAGTTTTCCAAACAGAATGAAAGAGTAAATTATCTTGTTAGAAGATATAATATTAAAAACGTATCGGAAAAACGGCTTAAAGAAGAAATTACATTAGTGTTTAATAATTCATCATTTTATTCACACCTTAATCTGCCGATAGATTCACTCATAATGCCACGTATGGCGGATTACAGCGACCCAATATGTGAGACCATGCGTCGTAATTGTATTATAAGCGTTGCTGCAGAAGCAACCATAATGCATTTGAGTTGTGCTGCACTTAACATAACAGTATTTATGGGGGCTATATGCCATGCTGCAGCAATAACTTATCAATTTACTGCAGGAAATAGATGTAACCAAGAGGCTAAAAAATCTGAAACAGATGCACATTAGACTTTGTAGGACTAAATCCATAAATAGAAGTTTAAATTAGGTATATGAAAAAGATTACACCCTTAAAAAGCATTCCTATAATTTGTATCATTCTTCTGGTAGCATCAAGAACGCTGCTTCCAAAAGAAATGTTATACAAATTTGTACATTTGCTCTTTATCCTAATAATATTCGCTATAGCCTTACAATCAATGTTCGTACTTTTTAAAAGAAGAGAACTTAATAGAAAGCCTGTTATTATAGGAGTATTTGCGATTCTTACTACCCTTTTACTTTTTATACTTCAAATGTCAAACAAGTTATAAGTCAAAATATATCAAATCCCTACTTAAATGCAGCTGCAAGAATTAAGTGTCCAACATTATCCCCCGCTGTCCGAAGTCTCCTGACTTCGGACTTCCTATGTTCTTCCCGCGGACTCCGTCCCGCCAAAATATTACTGCCTTCTAAGGCGGACCCTCCTGCGTCGGGTACCGACCGCGGCCGGAATGAACCCTCAGGTTGCGGTTTGACAAATTTAATTTTAATTCGCTTTGATCACTTTTTTGTTTATCACGGTTTCCCCGGTACGGATGATAAAAAAATAGGTTCCCCCGGGCTGACCGGAAAGTGAATTAGTTCTCCGCAGAGTCTCAACTCCCGGCTATTGTGTGCGAGCCGGACTCTGCG
>CAZFGP010000108.1:0-15382 GCA_964518685.1 uncultured Terrimonas sp. | reverse complement strand
TTCTTTCTTCTGTCACGGTGCACTTCAAACTGGTCGTTCACCCGTTTCAGAAACAACATGGAAATGATGTATTCCTTGTATTCAGAGGCGTCCATATTGCCTCTCAGGATATCGCAGGCATCAAATAGGAATGTTTCTAAACGGGAAAGAGAGATTTTATTAGCCATTAAATATTGTCAAAATTTAAATTGCGAATATCGTTATTTCTGTCGGTGCGTTGACTAAAAACGACTCTTTTGTCCCGATATCCATCGGGATGTGGATTGCAAATGTGCCGTTTACGAACGGATATATTATTTTCTTTGGTATTCGTGATTCGCTTCGCTTAATTGTACGGCTGGCATAAATTAGGAATACGGCCCGGTCGTCTTGATGCTGAAATGACCCAACAGTTCTTTGACAAATTTTATGTCCGCTGATTGAAGTATTGAACGGAATGTACAAACCAGGCAGACCGCATCCCCACTGGTCAATGTGGTTAGCAGGATATTTTCATAACCCGCTGTTAATGCTCCCTCCCAATTTCTCCTTTGCCTCCCCTGGTATGGATACTATCTTCTGGGTTTCATAATTAAAGCAAACCATGCCGGTTTTGGCCCTGGCAATTAAAATACGCTTATCTTCTTTTTTCGTTTCCAATTGATACAACAGGTCAAAACTCACTCTTTCAAAATCAGCGGCTGTTACTGATACAATCGCGATGTCACCATAAAAAAGTTC
Organism: uncultured Terrimonas sp.; assembly: GCA_964518685.1. Taxonomy (GTDB): domain Bacteria; phylum Bacteroidota; class Bacteroidia; order Chitinophagales; family Chitinophagaceae; genus Agriterribacter. The sequence continues at coordinate 14,662 of CAZFGP010000108.1, read as the reverse complement.
TTTCTTGAATTCAATAGCTACATCACCCATGATGAGACCCACGCCAGCAAAGTTTTTTTCATCGTACCCGTAATACTTAAGGAACCGCATTCTTGCTTCATGGATAATGGAGAGTACGCTATCATTTCCTGCATGTCCTCCATAATTAATGTCAGTAATCCTAATTGGGATATTCGTTGAAAAGAAGAATTGTTGTGGTAGCTCAAGTTTAATCCTTGCCATATATAAAGGTTATATCCGGGAAGTAAAGATAATACAGCGATAAAATAGGGATTTTTATTCGTTTTCGTATTTCTGTAGCAAATCCATTAAATCGGCTATACCCATAAAATTTCCAACAGAAGGAATGAAAGCAGAACGACCGGCATTTTGTTTCCATGTTCTGAATTTGCTTTTCCAATACGTACTTTCTCTTAAAATAACATCCAGCATTTCTTCATTTTCGTTGCTGTTGAGGTATTGAATGGTATTTCTGAATTTTGACGATACCCGTACAGCAGCTCCGTTAGGACCTGTTATATAAAAGTAGCTATTAGGTAAATCCAGCAAACTTACATCCTCTCTGATCTCTCCTTTTGAATTTCGTATCTTTTTGCTGGCTGTGGATTCAGCCTGGTAACGGTCAGTTATGAACGCAGAACCAGGCGATACGGATGAAATAGAATAAGCATTCAGCGCTCTGTCATTGTCTTCCACCTTTTGTGCGGATTTTTTTTGAATTTTCAGGATATCCGCTTTGCTTGTAGTCTGAGAAGCGATCAATGGAACAGAAGCAGGCTTGTCAGTTATTGTATCGTCATCCTTCTTTATAATAATATCCGTTTTTCCATTTCCATTTTCACGAAGTGATGAGGCCCCGGTAACAGGACGGGAGGTGACCATCTCGTCCGTGTTTTCTTCCGTTATGATGTAATTAACTGCAAAAAAGGAGACGCCTAAAAAAATCGCAGCAATGGCTACACGCAGCCATTTCCTTATTGTTCCGGTACTTCTGAGTTCACCACGGGCATTTAGGGATTGCTGTATCTGACTCCACCTGTCTTCAGGAGGATTTATTTCAACATGGCGGATCTTGTGCCTGAATATTAAAAATTCATTATCCAGGTCGTGTTCCACCTTGTGCCATACCTCCTCCGGAGGATGAATTTCGTAATTATATAGTTCTTTTTGCCACTTCATGTTCCCGATAAAATCAGAGGGCAGACCTCTTCTTTTTTATCATATTTTGTAAAACTCCTTTAGCTCTTGCCAACTGCGATTTGCTGGTACCTTCACTGATGCCAACCATTTCCGCAATTTCTTTATGGGTATAGCCTTCAATAACGTACAGATTAAATACGGTTCGATAACCCGGCGATAATTCCTGTATCATCTCCATGATATCTTTAGCACCCAGGCTGTCCAATGCCGATATCTCCTTTGATTCCAACAGGTTTTCATGACTTTCTGTAACCGGATAAAGATGTACCTGTTTGCGGTAATGTTCTATAGCCGTGTTTACAAATATTCTGCGGATCCATCCTTCAAATGACCCATCCCCTCTGTACATGTGCATATTTCTGAAAACCTTAACAAATCCGTCCTGTAAAATATCCTGGGCATCCTCAAATTTTCCGGCATAACGCAGACAAACCGCATACATCTTTGGAGAAAATTTTTTGTATAAAAACTCCTGTGCTATGCGCTCGTCATTAAGACAGCCTCTAATTAAGTCGCTTTCATTAATATTATGGTTGCTTTTTACAGACATTAAATCAACAAAGATCAATTTTTGGTGTTCATTAAAAATAATATCAGCTGTTCCATAGCCTTTGCCCTGTGGCTATATTTGTTTTTTTCTTTCATAGACATCTCTGCAAAGGTAATCGTTGCATTTTCGGGAATGAAGACAGGATCGTATCCAAATCCGCTTTGCCCTCTTGGGGTGGAGATGATTTGTCCATTGCAAATCCCCTCAAACTGATATTCAGCACCATTATATATTAAAGAAATTACAGTTCTGAATCGGGCAGTTCTGTCCTTCTTCCCTTCTAAATGGTTTAGCAGCTTTTCGATATTGGCGGCAAAGTCGCGACCCTCCCCTGCATATCGGGCGCTTTTAACTCCTGGTTCACCGTTTAGGACTTTGGTTTCCAATCCAGTGTCTTCTCCAAAACAATTTATCCCAGTAAGGTGATACACGGTAATGGCTTTTTCTTTTGCATTTTTCTCCAAAGTGTCGTGAGGTTCCGGAATCTCTATTTCAATGCCCGCTTCTTTTAGGGTCATTATGTTGTATCGTCCTTTCAGAATAGCCCGAATTTCTTCTATTTTATGTTGATTATTGGTAGCGAAAATAAGTTGTTGCATAAGGGGAGGTTAAGATAGTTGAAATACTTCTTGCAGACCCGACCATAATTGCCCTTTTAATGAAGGTTCGTTCTCAACCTTATTCAGATCGGGCGCATACAGGTAGGTTGTATGATCATACAGCTGGACCTGGAAATAGGGGAAATTCAAAGGGAGCTGTATTTCTTGTGGAGACACCCCAAAAAGGAGTAAGACTCTGGCATTCGTACAATTTATAATAAACGTATACTCTTTCGTTTCAATTTGAAGAGTATTAACAATGGCTACATCAGACAGGTTGAGTTTGCAGGCCTTTAAGATATTCATTAAAAAAGTGAGGGAGGAGTCGGAAAGGAAAGCTGCATTTTCCTCTTTAACCAGAATTGTAACCTGCTTTTCATTTGAACCTAAAAATTTAATCTTTTCTACCGTTGATTTTATTGTTTTTTTCGATGCATGCAATGAAACCAAAGAAGCAGGATAGAGGTTTGCAATAACATTTATCGGCAATTTTATATTTTTCAGACTCATACAAAAATTATAAGTGGCTGCCTTGCCTTGAATTTTTTCGTTTCTTTGTAGCAAAAATAGTAATTTATGATGGTTGCTACGGACATTCAGGTTACAAAAGCAGAGCGGAGTAAGTTGCAGGATTTGAACCTGGAAAGCCTGCCCTTTGGTAAATACTTTACAGACCATATGCTGGAAGCAGAATATGAGGATGGAAAATGGACCAGTGTGGAAATAAAACCTTATCAGCCCTTACTGCTGGATCCATCTATAATGGCTCTGCATTATGGCCAGGCCATTTTTGAAGGAATAAAGGCCTATAGAGATGAGGACGGGAAAGCCTTTTCATTCAGACCCTATGATAATTTCAAACGTTTCAATGTGTCTGCTGCAAGGATGTGCATGCCTGCTGTACCGGAAGAGATTTTTATTGAAGGTATGCGCCGTTTGATTCAAATTGACAAGGAGTGGATTCCTACCAGAAAAGATCATTCTTTATATATCCGTCCGTTTATGTTTGCAACCGATGGCATGCTGGGGGTACGGCCATCAAAGACCTATAAATTTTTGATTATTTTAAGCCCTACTGGTCCCTATTATCCTAAACCAATGAAAATATTGGTGGAAGAAAAATATACCCGGGCTGCACCAGGAGGAGTCGGATTTGCTAAAAATGCGGGCAATTACGGTGGAAGTCTGATCGCTGCTGCCGAAGCAGAAAAACAGGGATATGATCAGGTTTTGTGGACGGATGCTTTTGAACATAAATGGCTGCAGGAAGTAGGCACTATGAACGTATTTTTTGTAATTGACCATACAGTAATCACGCCTGCTTTAGATGAAGGCACTATCCTGGATGGCATAACCCGAAGAAGTGTAATTACAGTATTAAAGGAAATGGATATTCCTTTAGAAGAGCGTCATATCAGCATTGATGAGTTGGTGGAATCCTATAAAAACGGCAGGCTCCGGGAAGTGTTCGGTTCGGGAACAGCGGCTACCATTTCCGTAGTGCAGGAGTTAAAATATAGGGATTTTGTAATGAAGTTTAAAGAAGAGAACTGGACACTAAGTAGCGAAATAAAGAAAAAACTGGAAGCCATTCGTCAGGGTACGGCGCCCGATACCCATCATTGGATAATGTATATATAAATTGGCTCAGGATCAGACAGGCTAAATAATCCAAATTAATAGCCGGGTTCTGCCAATTAGGAATTTGCCTTTAATAAATTTTGGTATTTCGCAACAGTCCGCTTACCTTTGCCCTCCCAAAAATAAAAGGTAAGGATGCCTACAATACAACAATTAGTAAGGAAAGGTAGAGAAATCATCAGAACAAAAAGTAAATCGAGGGCTTTGGATAGTTGTCCTCAGCGTCGTGGAGTTTGTACCCGTGTATATACCACCACTCCCAAAAAGCCCAATTCTGCTTTGCGTAAAGTGGCTAAAGTTCGCCTGACCAACAAGGTGGAGGTGATTGCCTATATCCCGGGGGAGGGACATAATTTGCAGGAACACTCCATTGTATTGATCAGGGGAGGTCGTGTAAAAGACTTGCCAGGGGTGCGTTATCATATTGTGAGAGGAAGCCTGGATACTGCCGGTGTAAAAGATCGTAAGCAGGGGCGTTCCAAATATGGTACAAAGAGAGAAAAAGCTAAAAAATAGCAAACAAAACAGAAAACAGTAAACTAATAAGAGTCAAAATAGTCATTCCATATGCGTAAAGCACAAGCCAAAAAATTACCTTTAGCACCTGATCCAAAATTTAATGATGTGTTGGTAACCCGTTTTGTGAACAATCTGATGTGGGCAGGCAAAAAAAGCACGGCCTATAGCATTTTTTATGACGCAATTGAACGTGTTTCCAAAATTTCAGGTGAAAACGGGTATGAAATATGGAAAAGAGCATTGAATAATGTTACTCCCGGAGTAGAAGTTCGCAGCCGCAGAATAGGTGGCGCTACTTTCCAGATTCCTACGGAGGTTCGTCCTGACAGAAAAATATCGCTCAGCATAAAATGGCTTGTTCGCTATAGCCGCGACAGGAACGGCAAAACGATGGCTGATAAACTGGCAAATGAAATTGTGGCTGCAAGTAAAGGCGAAGGCGCCGCTTTCAAAAAGAAAGAAGATACCCATCGTATGGCCGATGCTAATAAAGCATTCGCACATTTCAGAATATAAAAGCGCGTTTTTTATTGCTCCACCTTTCCCGGTCTGATAATCATCCGCAAGGACTGATCTCTGGTGAAATAGGAAATCATCCAGTTATATAAGGTAGTGATTTTATTTCTGTAAGTAAGAAGGGAAATCAGGTGAATAAATAACCAGGCAAACCAGGCCGGAAAGCCTTTGAAGTGCATTTTAGGCTTGGGAATATCCGCAACGGCCTTATTTCGTCCCATTATAGCCATGGTGCCCTTATTTTTATAATGAAATGGAATGGGTTCCTGATTTTTTTCCATCCGTACAAAATTTAAAGCAACATTTTTACCCTGCTGAAGAGCCACTTGTGCTAACTGAGGATGCCCTTCCGGATATTCAGGGTCTTCAGATACCAGACAGGTGTCGCCGATAGCAAAAATATTGGTGGTGCTATTTACTTTGTTGGCTGCATTGGTCAGGAGTCGTTTTCCCCTGCCATAAGATTCAGAAGGCAACCCCTCTACTGTTTTAGCAGTAACTCCCGCAGTCCATATCAGTGTCTTTGTTTTGATCTGACTTCCATCGGACAACAAAACTTTATCATCGCGAAAGTCCTTTACATGAAGATTGAGCTTGAACTCGACCCCTAAAGATGTCAACGCTCTGTAAGCGTCTTCCTGAGACTCCCTGCTCATTGGTTTAAGTAAATGACTCCCACCGTCAATCAGATAAATATGGCTCATTGTGCCAGTTCCGCTAAGCTCCGGATAGTCTTTTCTAATAATAAATTTCCTCATTTCCGCCAGCATTCCTGAAACTTCCACGCCCGTTGGACCGCCGCCCGCAATTACAATGGTGAGCAGTTTTTCTTTTTCCTCCGGATCCGTTGTAAGAGTAGCGCTTTCTAATTGTTGCAACAGGTAATTACGCATTACCAATGCATCGTTGACATTTTTCATAGGAATCGCATTTTTCCTAATGTCTTCCATGCCAAAGAAATTACTCTCTGTGCCTATAGCCAGCACTAAATAATCATATTGTAAAGAGCCTGAGGAGAGGATAACAGTGTTTTTATCGGGAATAATTTTTTGCAGTTCACCCATTCTGAAACGGATATTTTGCTTCTCCTGAAACATTTTTCGAAATGGGTAGCTAATATTTGATGCTTCCAAAAAGCCTGTGGCTACCTGATAAAGCAGAGGAGGGAAAAAGTTATAATTATTTTTATCCACCAAAGTGATACTGAATTCTTTTCTGTTTTCCAGATGGCGAATGAGATTGATTCCGGCAAATCCGCCACCAATAATAACTACGTGTTTTGTTGTCATATGTAATCAGCTTCTCCATAGAGAGGCAACTTTTATTTTGTAAAATTAAAAATTATACTTATCTGCCTTTGTTTTCACACTAATTTTGCTACCTTTGCGCCTCAAAAAAAATCCATTCGGAAAGTTTACTGCTTTTTGATAGGTAAAAAATAAAAATACTTAATGCTCAATAAGATGGCAGACTTAAAATTACAGAGAAACTTTGGTATTGCGGCACATATTGATGCCGGAAAAACCACCACTACGGAGCGTATCTTACGCTATACCGGGATGATACACAAAACCGGGGAGGTGCATGATGGCGCCGCCACTACCGACTGGATGGATCAGGAGAAGGAGAGAGGTATCACTATTACGTCTGCTGCGGTAAGTTGTCACTGGAATTTTCCTACGGTTAACGGAAAATCAACAGCGGACACCAAAAATTATTCCTTTAACATTATTGATACTCCCGGTCACGTGGATTTTACCGTTGAGGTAGAGCGTTCCATGCGGGTACTGGATGGGCTGATCGCCCTATTTTCTGCAGTGGACGGTGTTGAGCCTCAGAGTGAAACCGTTTGGCGTCAGGCAAACCGGTACAAAGTACCCAGAATTGGCTTCGTAAATAAGATGGACAGGGCAGGAGCAGATTTTCTTAATGTGGTTAAGCAGGTAAAAGAGATGCTGGGTGCAAAAGCCGTGCCTTTGCAATTACCGATTGGGGCAGAAGATACTTTTAAAGGAGTGGTAGACCTGATTAAAATGAAGGGGATAATCTGGCACACTGAAACTGAGGGAATGACCTTCGACGAGGTAGAAGTGCCGGCAGATATGGTGGGAGAAGCTCAGGAATGGAGAGAGCATCTGGTGGAAGCCGTTGCAGAATATGATGATAAATTAATGGAGAAGTTTTTTGATGACCCACATTCCATTACAGATGAAGAGATGCACAATGCTATCCGCAAGGCAACAATTGATTTGAGTATTGTTCCCATGATGTGTGGTTCCTCATTTAAAAATAAAGGAGTGCAGGCTGCTTTGGATGCTGTTTGCCGCTATTTACCTTCTCCCATGGATATAGAAGCTATTGAAGGAGTAAATCCGGATACTGGCAAGGTAGAACTGCGTAAACCAGACGCGAAAGAGCCTTTCTCAGCCCTGGCCTTTAAAATTATGACCGACCCCTTTGTAGGCCGACTGGCATTTTTCCGGGCCTATTCCGGTCATCTCGATGCAGGATCCTATGTATTGAACGTAAGAAGTGGCAAGAAAGAAAGGATAAGCAGGATTATGAAGATGTTTGCCAACAAACAAAATCCTGTAGATTTTATTGAAGCTGGTGATATTGGCGCAGCTGTGGGTTTTAAAGAAATTAAAACAGGGGATACCCTATGTGATGAAGCGCACCCGATTACACTGGAAAACATGTTTATTCCCGAGCCGGTGATTGCCATTGCTGTTGAGCCCAAAACCCAGTTAGATGTAGATAAAATGGGGATTGCTATTGGTAAATTGGTTGAGGAAGACCCTACACTTCGGGTAAATACCGATGAAGATACCGGTCAAACTATTTTACGCGGAATGGGTGAGTTGCATTTGGAAATTATTATAGACCGTTTGCGCCGCGAATTTAAAGTGGAAGTGAACCAGGGTGCGCCGCAGGTGGCTTATAAAGAAGCTTTTACCGCTACAGTGGAGCATAGAGAAGTGCTGAAGAAACAAACCGGTGGTAGAGGTAAGTTTGCGGATATCATTTTTGAAATCGGGCCGGCCGATGAAGAATGGATAAAGGAAAGTGGAGGAAAATCCTTCCAGTTTGTAAACGATATATTTGGAGGATCTATCCCCAGAGAATTTGTTCCGGCTATTCAGAAAGGCTTTGAAAGCGCTATGTCTACCGGGGTTCTGGCAAGCTATCCGATGGAAAACATGAAGATTCGGGTATTTGATGGCAGCTATCACGATGTGGATTCCGACTCCATGTCTTTTGAACTTTGTGCAAAGAGTGGATTCAGAGAAGCTGGCCGTAAAGCTCGCCCGGTATTGCTGGAACCAATCATGAAGGTGGAAGTATTAACGCCTGACCAATATATGGGAGATGTGACAGGAGATATAAACAGACGCCGCGGGATTTTAGAAGGTATGGATACCCGTAATAACCTGCAGGTAATTAAGGCTAAAGTACCCCTGAGTGAAATGTTTGGCTATGTAACTCAATTGCGTTCTTTAACATCAGGTCGTGCCACTTCTACAATGGAATTCAGCCATTATAGTCCAACGCCTAATAACATCGCTGAAGAAGTGATTGCCAAGGTGAAAGGAAAAGTGACTGCGTGATGCAGCCTGGGAACCTACGAACAAAAATAAGATAGGTAGAATATTTAAAACCTGTTCCTGAAATTATGGAACAGGTTTTGTTTTATATTAGCTCCTGAACCGGAGTTTTACATTCCATTGTGAATCTTGCATTGCATTAAATTCTTTTTCTATAACCCCATGCAAAAGCTATTGCTTATCCATTTGGGTATCCAACAAAGATATTTTGTCAAAACTCCCTGTCCGGAGAAATCCAAAAGATGAATGTATTCAAAAGGCCATATCATTTGTTCGCTCTGGCAGCTGTGATTTTAATTATGTTGTCATTCGTACCTTTTAAGCATTCTATGGATTTGCAAATCACCGGAGGGGCATATGTTTTTAGTTATAAATTTACCGTTCAGGGATTGGGAATGTTATTGCTTCTGTTGTGGGTACTCCATTTGTTTACCATTAAGATATTATATTCCGGAATTTTAGTTTGGATCCATATTACAGGTACCATTGTAGTGGCTTCCCTTATTACTTACCTGTTTTTTTACTTTTCAAAAATAAAGTTGCCGGAGCAGGAGGAGCTGGTCTCCATTCAGGGGAGGGTAAGTCCCCGGATGGTGGTTCCGGGATTAATAATGCTGCTTTTTTTGATCCAGACAATGTATATATTAAATCTGCTTTTAGGCGTCATTCGACGGATCAACAGGTCGGCATGAGGCGCCGCCTGTTTCTTGCTTCTGATCATCTATCCTAATGATTCTGATGTAAAGATGCTGTGGATTTTTCTTAAGAAGAACTTATTTCGGCAAACAGGAATTTTGAACCGTTATTTGGATGTTTTTTACCGATAAGTGTTATTACTTAGATGTGGATTATAGATTACCTGCAAAAATACGATTTCATCTTTGCTGAAAGACTTGTTGCATTGAAAATCGCAATTAAAAAGCAAATCACTGAATAAGGCGAATTGAATTTGCGGATACAAAACAATCTGTACAAGATTAAATTATAAGTTTAGCGCAACTCGCTTTTTCTCCTTGTTTAAGAAATTTGAGGGTAGTAGTGGGTAGGTGGCAGGCAAAATATGGCAAGTGGATTCACTTACATTTTACAGTCTCGAAGTATTTCCGTTCTATACATCAGGGCAAACTCTTCCATTCCTAAGAGGAAGCATTTTCAAATTTCTCATATTCTCAAATTCCCGTTCCGGCGCTCCCTTTTTCGCCCCCGTCCTCTCTCTAATCCCCTATATTTCCGTAACTTTGCGCTCATTTTTCGGTAAGATATGGCTACACGGTATAAGGAATTTACGGGATTGGACCTGCCGGCAATAGAGCAGGAAACACTATCGAAATGGATTGAAAATCAGTCTTTTGAAAAAAGCATCAGCCTGCGGAAAGGCGCCGATCCTTTTGTTTTTTACGAGGGCCCTCCCAGCGCCAATGGAATGCCAGGTATTCACCATGTTATATCCCGTACTCTAAAAGACCTCGTTTGCCGCTACAAAACTATGAAAGGCTTTCAGGTAAAACGAAAGGCCGGATGGGATACACACGGACTACCGGTGGAATTGGGAGTGGAAAAAATGCTGGGCATTACCAAGGAAGATATCGGGAAAAAGATATCGGTGGTAGAATATAATGCCACCTGCCGGCGCGAAGTATTAAAATATAAAGACAAATGGGATGAACTTACCCAAAAAATGGGATACTGGGTAGACCTCTCAGACCCGTATATAACTTTCGATAATAAGTACATTGAATCCTTATGGTGGGCTCTGAAAGAGTTATACAAAAAAGGATTATTGTATGAAAGTGTAAGTATTCAGCCCTACTCCCCCGCCGCAGGCTCGGGGTTAAGTTCTCATGAATTAAACCAACCGGGAACTTATAAAACAGTGAAAGATACATCGGCGGTAGTTATGTTTAAAGCTGCACAGAACAACAATAGCCGTTTTCTGTTCAACGCCGTCAATAATGATGAGGTGTTCTTCCTGGCCTGGACTACTACTCCCTGGACCCTGCCATCCAATCTTGGACTTGCCGTTGGAGCTAATATTGATTATGTATTGATAAAAACCTTCAATCCATATACCCACCTGCCGGTAAATGTGGTATTGGCAAAAACCCTGGTTGGCGCCTATTTCAGAACAGAAGACGAAAACGGAAATTTTGATGATTTTACCGCAGGCGGCAAAGCGCTTCCCTGGAAAATCCTGGCAGAATGTAAAGGCAAGGCACTCGAAAACCTTCAATACGAACAGCTCCTTCCTTTTGAAGCTAACACTCCTAATGTCATAGAAAACATTACACCCGGTGCAAAACCTTTCAGGGTAATAATAGGAGATTTTGTGACCACGGAAGATGGTACAGGGATAGTGCACACTGCTCCGGCTTTTGGCGCCGATGACTTTAAAGTGGGGCAGAAAAACCATATCGGCATCCTGACAATGGTAGACAGAGAAGGAAAATTTATTGAAGGGATGGGCGAATTCAGCGGCAGATATGTGAAAAATTATAAAGATCAGAAAGACTATTCAGATGTGAACGTAGATATCTGCGTGAAACTGAAAAAAGAAAACAGAGCCTTTAAAATTGAAAAATACGAACATAACTATCCGCATTGCTGGCGGACGGATAAACCGGTATTGTACTATCCGCTGGATGCCTGGTTTATTAAAACAACTGCCCTGAAAGACCGGATGATAGCCCTGAACAAGATCATTAACTGGAAACCAAAATCTACCGGCGAAGGTCGCTTCGGAAACTGGCTGGAGAATATGGTAGACTGGAACCTGAGCCGCAGCCGGTTCTGGGGAACTCCCCTACCCATATGGAGGACAGAAGATGGAACGGAGGAAAAATGTATAGGTTCCATTCAGGAACTGAAGGAGGAAATTATCAGGGCAAACAAAGAACTGGGGGAAAACAGCAACAATAGTTTCCTGTCTGGTGACACTCTTGATTTACACAAACCATATGTAGACGAGGTTATTCTCGTGAGCCACTCCGGAAAACCTATGAAAAGAGTTCCAGATCTGATAGACGTATGGTTCGATAGCGGCGCTATGCCTTATGCCCAATGGCATTTCCCTTTTGAAAACAAGGACATATTTGCGCGAAATTATCCCGCAGATTTTATTGCAGAAGGCGTAGACCAAACCCGCGGCTGGTTTTATACGCTGCATGCATTGGGCAGCCTGCTGAAAGAATCCGTACAACAGGAACTTAAGAATGCCGGTATTGAAGTGAATGATGAAAAATATCCCGGACTGGCCTTCAAAACCTGTGTCTCTAATGGACTGGTGCTGGATAAAAACGGCAACAAGATGAGCAAACGACTCGGTAATGTTGTAGACCCTTTTGCTACTATTCAACAATTTGGCGCGGATGCCACCAGATGGTATCTGATCACCAATGCATCTCCCTGGGATAGCTTGAAATTTGATCTGAATGGAATAAAAGAAGCACAACGCAAATTTTTTGGCACTTTATATAATACTTATCAGTTTTTCGTGCTTTATGCCAATGTGGATGGATTTGCTTTTAAAGAAAACTATATCGCGTTGCAACAACGTCCTGAGATAGACCGCTGGATTCTGTCTTCTTTAAATAGTTTAAAAAAGAAGGTGAATGCATATATGGATGATTATGAACCTACTCATGCCGGCAGAGCTATTGAAGATTTTGTAGATGAACACCTAAGCAACTGGTATGTACGGCTCTGTCGTCGCCGTTTCTGGAAAGGCGAATATGAACAGGATAAGATTTGTGCCTATCAAACGCTCTATGAATGTATGGAAACGGTGTTTCAGCTAATGGCGCCCATCTCCCCCTTTTTCTGCGATGCACTCTTCAATAATCTAAACAAAGTGTCTCAAAGAAAAAATGCAATCTCAATACACCATACTTTCTATCCAACACCTGATGAAGACGTAATAGACGAGGCATTGGAAGAAAGAATGCAGATGGCACAGGATATTTCATCTTTAATCCTGTCTCTTAGAAAAAAAGTTAATATTAAAGTTCGTCAACCCCTGCAAAAAGTTCTTGTTCCGGTTTTAAATCACACGATGAAGGACCAGATCAGCAAGGTTGAGAATTTAATCAAAAGTGAAGTAAATATTAAGGAAATAGAATATATTACTGAAGCAGACGGGTTTATCAGAAAGAAAATTAAACCCAACTTTGTTGCTTTAGGAAAAAAACTGGGAGCAAAAATGAAACCGGTGAGTGCCGCAATAGCAGCTTTTAGCCAAAGTGATATTGCTTCCTTAGAAAAAAATGGAGTATTTACCTTATCCATCCTGGGAGAGGAACTGCCTGTTTTGTTATCGGAAGTGGAAATACAAAGTGAGGATTTACCTGGATGGATGGTGGCAAATAAAGGATCATTGACCGTGGCTCTGGACGTTACCGTTACCCCAGAATTGGAGAAAGAAGGAAATGCCAGAGAAATAGTAAACCGGATACAGAAAATCCGGAAGGATAACGGCTATGAACTAACCGACCGGATTTTGGTAAAACTATCCGAAAATCCTCTTCTTAAACCTTCTATCACTGAATTTAATACTTATATTTGCGCCGAAATTTTGGCAGACAATATAGAATGGTTACCAGATATTAAGGAAGGCATTAATATTGATATAAACGACGTATCTTTAAAAATTTTAGTGACTAAAAAAGTTTAAGTGCATGGCAACCAACAAGAAACCAACAAAAAAGACCACTGTATCTAAGGCAAAGCCAGCTAAAGTTGCGCCTAAGAAAGCATCGAAAGTTGCAAAGCCAACTCCAAAGAAGGCTGTCAAAGAAGTTAAATCTGCCAAAATTGTCGCAACGAAATCTGCTGTCAAAAAAGCAGAGTCAAAAGCAGAAATTAAGAAAGCTTCATCCCGCAAAGCGCCGGTAAAGCCTGTAGCAACTCTGGCAAAAAAAACGGTTAAAACCGCAACCCCTGTGGTGGCTAAACAGGTGAAAAAGACAACTCACGATGTTCTTTCTGCTCCGGTTGTTACAGCCCACAAGCACCCTGCGCCCAAACCAGCGCCTGTTAAAAAAGCAGAAAAACCCAGAGAGGTGAAACCCGTGGTGATTCCAAAATTAAGTACCAGTAAGGCTAGAAAATATGAACCTGATTTCACGCAATCAATTCTTGACCAGCCGCAGACATCATTGGGAACACCTACCATGAAATATAGTGATGTTGAATTGCAGGAATTTAAAGAACTGATTTTAAGAAAGTTAGAAGCTGCAAAAAAGGAATTAAACTATCTTCAGGGACTCATTACCCGCAAGGATGACATGGGTGGAGATGAAAGTGAAAACCGGTATATGACTATGGAAGATGGTAGTGTGAGTATGGAAAGAGAACAATTAAGTCAAATGGCAAGTCGTCAGATTCAATACATTGATCACTTAGAGAAAGCCTTAATGAGGATTGAAAATAAAACCTACGGAATATGCCGGGTTACGGGAAAACTTATTGATAAGGCCAGACTGAGAGCTGTACCGCATGCAACACTGAGCATTGAAGCTAAAATGGGATTTGCCAGAAATCCGAATGTTCAATAAATATTTACGAATTACCTTTTTTTAAAACCGGATATTTCAATAATGAGATATCCGGTTTTTTATCAGGAGGCTATCAATGTCTCCATCATAGATCTTAATTCTAGAATATTCTTCAGTTCACTTCGTCTTTTTTATTTTTTCTCTCAATAAAACCCGAGCCTCGTGCACCTGATCACTGTCTGCAAAGGCATCCTTGGGTAGCAGAAAAAAGCTTCGGGGACTAAAATATAAATGAAAAAAATTAGGCGTTTCAATCATATCGCTGAATTCTCTCCAGGCCCAGGTTTTACTCCCTTTTGAACTCTCAATAAAAAAATGGTTTTCTTCCAGAGACACCAATAGGGTTTCTTTGAAAGTGGCAGATTTTCTGTAAATACTTGCCGGCAACCAACGCCAAAAGGATAACATCAGCCCCACCCATAAAAAGAAACTGATAAAAAAAGCAAAGGGAGTTACTTTTTTCATATAAAACAATACCGCTGC
>CAZFGP010000107.1:0-15687 GCA_964518685.1 uncultured Terrimonas sp. | reverse complement strand
AGTGATATCACGATATTATCCGGTTGGCTATCGCTTTCCTTGTACAAAAGTTCTGATTCGTCGTTCAGAAACTGTGCATATTTAATTTTATTTCTGAAGCCCGGCAGCGCTAAAGTTCCGTTTTCAGGGTATTGATACAAAAATAAGTAGGCGCGTCTGGTTACAGGATTATAAGTCATCCGGTCTCCTTCCGGAATTTGAAAATCCTTTGGTGGGTAAGTGCAATCGTAAATTGCTTTGCTGTTGGCGTGCATCCAGTAAGCCAGACTGTCCAATGCATGAGTGGCTCTATAATCAAATTCACCTCTCGCGGTAGGTCCTACATTTAGAATCAGATTGCCCCCGTTTGAAACCGAAGAGATGAGGAGATCGAGTAATTGCCGGTGAGTTTTCCAGCTTGTTTCATCGCGGTAGTAGCCCCATGACCCTGAAAAAGTTTGACAGGTCTCGAAAGTTTTTCCTTTAAATGTGTTCAGCGCTCCGGCGCTTACCTGCTCCGGTGTTACAAAATCACAGCCATCGGCATAATCGTTAAGGTCGAGCCGGTTGTTAACAATAATATCCGGTTGCAGTTTCCGGACCATTGCCAGCAGCTCTTTGGAATGCCAGTCGTTGTGCCCTTTTCCAAAAGGCCCCGGATATGAAAAGTCGAGCCATAAGATGTCAATCTTTCCATAATTAGTCAGCAGCTCTCTGACCTGATTAAATAAATAAGTTCTGTATTTAGCCATGTCTTTACCCTTGTTCAACCGAAGGTAGGCGGCTGAATCTTTGGTATCCTCAGGGCGCAGCGGATGGTTCCGGTCAATGGTAAAATCTGGGTGATGCCAGTCAATAAGAGAATAATAAAAGCCCACCTTAAGGCCCTCCTTCCGGAAGGCATTCACATATTCCCTTACCAAATCGCGATGGGCTTTGGTATTGGTAGCCTTATAGTCGGTGTATTTGGAATCAAATAAACAAAATCCCTCGTGGTGTTTGGTAGTGAGTACTGCATATTTCATGCCCGCTGCGCGGGCTTCTTTAGCCCAGCGTTCGGGTTCAAAATTATCGGGATCAAATTCATCAAAATATTTTTGATATTGTTCGTTTGACAGACGCTCCCGGTTCTTGACCCATTCATGCCGCGCCGCGAGAGAATAAAGTCCCCAGTGAATAAACATGCCAAACCGATCGTCTGTCCACCACTTCATTCTCTTTTCCTTATGTTGGAGAGTTTCGTTAGAGAGATGTTTTGTTTGTGCCTGGAGAGAAAAAAAAGAAAAACACACCAGAACCGGTAAAAAAAAGAATAACTTCATTGTGAAAAAGTTTGATGTCAGCAACGCGTCCACAAATTTATAATTATTGAAGGGAAATCCCGATCAGGAGCCTGTTTATATGAGTTAAGGAATTGCAAATGCAATAAAAAAAGTGAAAAAATATGACGATTATGACACCCCTGATAAAGCCTGATAATTAAAGTTATGTTATAGAAAAGCCAAAAATGTGGATAACTTTTTTAATAAAGATTTATTACTAATACTAAATATTGTTTAATATTACTACAAAATTGGAAGGAAAAAGAGTTGATGCCTGTTATTATGAAAACCTTCTGATTGAAATGTTAGCCTGAGATTGCCGCTTTAGTTTTAACAAAAAACCGATTTTATAACGATGCAATTATTGCCAAAACCTGCGAAGAAAGTTTTGTATTCCCTTCTTCTCTTATTGGGTATTACATCTATGGCCTGGTCGCAGGATTCTCTGAGAGTGGACAGCATGATTTTATCCAATCGCAGCGGACTGGAGAACATCCTTCAGGGAAGTGTAGCCGGACTAAGAGTAAAAAGCTGGTCAGGTACGGCAGGTACCCAGTCCATTTTAAATCTTCGCGGACTGAGTCTTGATCCTACAGATCAGAATACCATGCCACTGATCCTCATCAATGGCGTACCGGTTATTGCCAGTCCTTCTCATATCACTGGAATTAACCCCCTGAGTTATTATTCTCCCGAGCAAATAGAACGTATTGACATCATTAAAGAAATTGATCAGTTAGCGGCATATGGCGTGCAGGCGCCCAATGGGGCTATAAATATTATTATGAAGGAAGGTCAGTCGGGGTCTATTCATGTTCGGGGCAGTGCATTTGGAGGAGTGAATTTTTTGCAGAATATGGATTACCGCAAAGATGCCTTTTATGATTTTAACACCCGTGCCCGCAGGGAGGCCTATGGTGACGGAGGATTTGTAAACGAACAGAATGTATTGGTGGATGGTGCGGGTTCCTATGGCTCTTATATGTTTGGATTGTCCAATCATCAGGATCAGGGTATTATCAAAAATTCGGGATTCGGAAGTCAGTCACTTTTTCTTAACGCTAAATACAATATTTCAGATCGTTTTTCTGCTCATTTCTATAATAATATGGCGCTTTCTAGCAGAAAAGGACGCTATGCCGGCGAATACAGCAAAGATTTCAGTCTCCCTGTTATAGAGGATGAAACTTTTTTTATGGATAAAAACCGGAATATCGGGCTTATTTCCTCTATGGGTTTGAGTTATAGGTTAGGGGCCGGATTTACCCTTAATTCTGTTGCCGGTTTATCATACGAGGGTGCAAGCCGTGATGTATATGTTCCTTCCAATGTGTTAAACGGACGGATATCTGCTTCCAGCGCAGCCTTCAAACGCCAATTGATTACCGTAAATACTTCCCTGAATTATTTGCATGATTTTTCAGAAGCCTGGCATCTGGATATGACGCTCGGTCATGAGTTGAGGAGTACCGATGACCGTCTGACTTCTGTGAGCGGGGGGAGAAGTATGGAGAGTGGAGGGTCTAATTATGTGAAGGTAGTTACCGGATACAATGCCAGCCAGGTAGAGGCATTCTCGGATCACGAAAGAGAGAAGCTGGTATCTTTTTATGGTACCTGGAAATGGAAGTACAAGAAAGATCTGGGGATTAACATGGTACTTCGTACAGATGGCAGCACCCTATATGATAATAAATGGGCATTGTACCCCGCCTTAGGAATTCATTATGACCTGAAAAACCAAATAAAAATTCCGGTAAAGGTTAAAGCTTCCATAGGTAAAACGGGCATATTGAGCAGACCTGAAACTTACCGTGGCGTTCTGGAAGCTTATGGTGTTTATTATGCAGGCAACTATTTGGGTATAGGAGAGTTGTATTCTGCTTATGATGGCGCTAAAAGTATTAGTGTGTATCAAACAGATATGGGATTCTCTGTAGATTTACTACCCAAGCTTACCCTTTCTGTTGATTATTTTAATAAAACCTACCGGAATTTTACATATCAAAGATTCCTTCCCAATATTTACGGTCTGGATTACGGGTTTGAAACCGGCGGATCCATTAAGCTTGCCGGGGTTGAATTAGGTCTTGATGCCACCTGGGTACAAACTCAACGGTTTTTGTGGTCAACCCATTTGAATTTTGCTTCTTACAGAAATAAGGTAAAGGAGCTTCCTGAAGGCATTGAAAATACAAGTCTTGCTTATCTTAAGGCGCTTTCAGAAGGCGATGCAGTTACTTCCTTAATAGCGTATTCAGGGCAGCAGCAAAAACTCATTGGCAACAGTGAACCTAAGGGCTTTGGTGGTTTGACGAATACCTTTAAGTTAGGCAATATTTCCGCCACAGCAGTATTCACCTATGCCTGGGGAGCAGACGTTTTGGCTGAATCATTCAGCAGCCGATATTATGCGGACAGGGTTGACAATAGTTTTCCGGTAAAAAATAATGAAACACCTTTTTATCTGGTTAGCGCTGAACCTGACGGACGAACCATTTATCAGGGAATAAGAACCATTGAAGACGGTAGTTTTCTCCGGATGAGCCGGGCTGCCATATCCTATCACCTCAATTCCATATCTAATAAAATTGGGCAGCTGAGCGACCTGGAAATATTTGTTCGCGGAGATAATCTGTTCACGCTTTCCAGATACAGTGGTAATAATCCGGAAGAAAATTTTACAGGAATACGCAGGCATGATTTGAAATATACCGGAACGCCTTTGCCTACTTCTGTTGCCCTGGGTTTAAAACTCGTTTTTTAACATGATGCAAAAAATGAACGATATGAAATTTTGGAAGTTCATTCCTCTCTTCGCGATAATCCTTCTTTTTTCCTGTAGCAAAAATTCATTGACTATAGAACCGGAAAACAGAAGTGTTCCCGGCGAATATTATAATTCTGCTCAACGGATTCAACAGGCGGTTATTGGAGGGTATGTTGATCTTAGAAGAGCCTTGTTTGCTAATTATGCCTGGTTGATGTATGGTGAAGTGCGGGCAGGAGAAATGAATGCTGCAGTGCCTTATGTGAATTTTGTAATGAACCAGGAGCTGGTTGCCAATAATAAAAATGTATCTGAACTTTCAGATTGGGGTTATTTTTATGATGTCATAAAAGATGCCAATGATGTCCTGGACATTGTGGCTTCCTCAGATGATGACATGCTGAGTGCCTACCAGCGAAATTTATTTAAAGGCGAAGCGCTGGCGTTAAAGTCCATCACCTATTTTTATCTTGCCCGTATTTGGGGAGTCATCCCATCTGCTGAAAAAAATAATTTCGGAAAGCAACTGAGTAATCAGGAGGCTGTGGCGCTGGCTGCCCAGATGGCATCAGAAGCGCAGAAATTATTGCCCTGGTTATTAGTTAATGACGATGGTATTGAAAGTGCAGCTTTAAGTGCGGTTAGATTTAATAAAACGGCAGTTACCTCTCTTCTTGCACAAGAGGAACTTTGGCTCGGCAACGGACAAAAAGCCTATGATTTACTGAACAATACCTTTACTGAGGCCACAGCAGACAGCCTGTCGGCATTTGGAATCTCTATTGGTGAAGACAGACGTACAAGTATTCCCCAAACCCCAATGAGCAGTAGTATTGTCCGGTTGCCTTTGGATAAACTGAATACCATTTATCCGGATGGCGACACCCGTCGCGGATCCATGTTTACCATTTCAGCGGCTGACAACATTGCTTCTCTGATTGTTAGGGATGCCAGTATTGTAGAATTGCTGCCGCGCCGCGAAATCAACCTGCTTTTTGCAGAGGCAGCCTGGAAATCCGGACAAATAGAAGACGCCAAAGATTACCTTATTAAGGTTTCCGGAGGAGCAACTGAGGATTATAGTGCATTAACCGAAGCCACATTTGGAGATGCGCTGTTGCAGGAACGGCAAAGAATATTGATGGGTACCGGACAACGTTTTTTTGACCTGATACGATTTGATAAAGTAAGTTCCTATATCCCTGTATTCGATGACGATGATGTAACAAGGGGCGCTGCTTATTGGCCGCTTTCGGCTAATAGTGTCAAAGGAAATTCTTTAAGTCAAAACAGTTTTTGGGCAAATCCTTAGCTGAGATTATAAATAGTTGAATCGAAAAAAACAAATTCAATGAAGGCATTAATAAGAGGAGTTATTTTCCTTTTTGCAGTATTGATAATTTCCTTAAATGGGAGTGCACAAGCAGTGGTGAGCGGAAAAGTGATGGATGAAGAGGGTAATCCGGTAGTGGGTGCATCGGTAAAGGTACATGGAAAAAATATAGGTACTGCTACAGATTCCCTGGGTGTATTTCGTCTTTCACTTCGTGTTGGAGATGTACTTTCATTTTCTTCCGTTGGGTTTGAAACCCAGCAGGTAGTTTTCAAAAAAGCATCTGATTTGCATATCGCTTTGTCGGAAGATAAAAAAACACTAAGTGAACTGGTGGTTACCGGTTACAAGAGTCAGATCAAATCAGAAATTACCGGATCTGTTACTACGGTAAAAATGGATAAGATAACAGAAGGACAGGCTGCCGAATCCTTCGGCTCCTTGTTGCAGGGAAAAGTTGCAGGTGTGAATATTCAGCTCAATTCCGGTGAACCAGGCGCTTCTCCGGCTATCATCATCAGAGGTTTGGCAGCCGTAACCCGTGGGGATGCTTCTGCTATTTCCGAGCCTTTGTATGTAATTGACGGGATTCCTATCATTTCAAAAATGAGTAGTGAGTTTGCTATTACCAGCACCAATGTACTCGCAGATCTTAACCCAAGCGATATTGAAGACCTGGTGGTGCTGAAGGACGCTTCGGCAGCTGCCATTTACGGTTCAAGAGCGGCAAATGGAGTAATTCTGATCACTACCAAAAAGGGGAAAAGAGGAAAACCGCAGATCAACCTGAATATTCGTACCGGAGTCAATTTTGTACCCCAGTTGCAGGATGTGGCAGGTGGAGTTAAAGAACGGACACAGGTAAAGCGTCTGTATGATCTTTATGCACCTTATGGAGTATACATGCCTGATATGTACACCGATTATACCAATCCGTTTTATAATAATTCTTCTGATTGGCAGGGATACTTATACAATACCTCCCTTACCCAGGATTATAATGCCTCCATCCGGGGTGCAGGCGATTTTGGGCAGTACAGTATCAGCATGGGATACATGGATAATAAGGGGATCTTATTCAATACCGGGTTCAAACGTTACAGCATCATGACCAACACCAGCTTTAATGCCTTTAAAGAGGCCCTGATCATTAATAACACCCTGGCTGTATCAAGAACGGATCAGGGGAAAAACCCGGATGCCCTTTCTTCCACGTATTCATCGTTGTTGCCACTTCCCAATAGTCCACAGGTAAAAGGCGCAGAAGTATATTCACCGGGCAATATTTCCAACTTAAATGACCGGGTACGATTCAGTTCAGATGCGATTTTGAATATCGTGAAGAATTTAAGCTATAAAGCCAGTTTAAGTTTGGAATATCTGCGGTCTATGCAGGATGCATTTTCGGAGTCCAGGCGTACGCTCAGAGCCTCCAATAATAGTGGCGCAGGTGAAAATCAAAATATGCTGTTTCAGAATACCCTCACCTATACGCCTAAGTTCGGCCCGGAAGATGAACATAGTTTGAGCATATTGGTGGGTCAGAGTATGGAAAAAACGGAATCGAAAATAACTAAGGTAAATAGTACCACCAGTGCTTCCACCTTGTCGCAAACCGTTAACTGGCCAAAAGGATATAGTATTGGCGCCAGCGACTATACCGCCAGTACAATGATTTCTTACTTCAGTAGAATGGACTATTCCTTTAAGCAAAAATATCTGTTGGGCGCTTCCATTCGTACGGATGGCTCCTCAAAGTTTGGAGCAGCCAATCGCTGGGGGGTATTTCCATCTATCTCGGCCGGCTGGAATTTTTATAAGGAAGATATGTTTGCCAATGCCGGCTGGTTGTCGAACGGTAAGATCCGGGGAAGCTATGGATTGTCAGGAACCACCTGGGATAATAACTACCTCGCTCTCGGGGTAATGAATGGTGGTGCGTTGGACCGATACAACTCCCTGCTTCAAATTTCTTATGGCGGCATATCGGGGTTTACCCCCACCTGGTTTGATGGGTTCAAAAATGAAAACCTGACCTGGGTAAAAACCAAGATGGCCAATGTTGGATTAGACCTCAGCTTATTCAGAGGTAAGATAGAAGTAATAGTGGATGCCTATGAAAAATTGACAAACGGACTGTTATTAACGACCTCCCTTCCCACCACTTCGGGTTATAACGAGGTGTATCGCAATGCGGCAGATGTGCTTAACCGGGGTGTTGAATTTACAGTAAGCACCAATTTCCGTTTTGGCAGAGACTTTTCATGGAATACCAATTTGAACTTTGCCTATAATAAGAATAGGGTAGTCCGGCTTCCGGATGGAAATGCCGATATCGTTAAGGTAAGCACATCGGGTCAGGACTTTGGATCCATAGTTCGAACAGGTACACCGCTAAACGGTTTCTTTTTCTATGAATCACAGGGCGTTTACCAGGCAGAAAGTGAGATCCCGGTAAATCCAAAAACCGGACAGCGTTTGGTTGGATTGCAAAATAAAAAATTAGAAGTAGGCGATCGCAATTTCAAAGACCAGAATGGAGATTATAAAATTGATGTAGCAGACCGTATATATGCAGGGGATCCCAATTCCAAATGGACGGGTGGATGGACCAATGATTTTGTTTATAAAGGATTTAGTCTGAATGTAGTATCCACATTTGTTATCGGCAGAAGTATCGTTAATACGGCCTTGCTCGACCGGCTTAAATTAGGAAAGAGCTTTGCCGGCAGCACCTCTCTGCCCGACTTCGAGCGATATTCTATTTGGGAGAAAAGCGGAGATAATACAAGGTATCCCACCCTGAACCCCTGGAGCGCAGTTACCCAAATCTTTAACTATGATTCTGAATATATTGAAGATGGTTCCTATTTCAAAATCAAAGCCGCGACCTTGTCCTATAGTTTTACTAAGGATGAAGTACCCCGCCTGCCATTTGACAGAGTGCGCGTGTATTGCACGGCAGACAACCTGGTAACTTTTCAAAAATATAGCGGTCCCGATGCAGAGCTGGTTACCATTGATGGTTTTGACCTGTCGGGCGGTTATCCGATGCGGCGGATGTTGTTATTTGGGGTAGCTATCTCATTATAACTTTTAAAACAGATTAAGAAAGTGGAGTATGAAACGGAGCATGGTAGATTTTTCTTGGATGAGAAAATGTATATGCGGAGTTCCCCCGCATGGGCGGGGACCATTAAAAAGACAAAAGATATACGAATGAAACATAAGATAATTCTTGCAATAAGTATGGTAACCATTTTGATTACCGGTGAGTCTTGTAAAAAGTGGTTAGACGAGTTGCCGATTAATACGGTTACGGAAGATCAGGCCTGGCAAAAAGGGAGTGACGCAGAGGGCGCTGTGGCAGCGGCTTTTGCAATTTTTCGCAGAGCATTGTCGGGACTCACTAAAGCTGATACCCCGGCAACTACCCGTAACGGAGAATGGGGGGATTATTTCTTTTGGGGAGACGGCCGTTCGGGAGATTGGATTACGCCTAATAATGATAGCGACTGGGAAGCCTGGTTTGAAAACCATCTTTTACAAAGATCAGAATTAGAACCATTGACCAACTGGCGGCTGTATTACAGAGCGATTGAACAATGTAATCTGGTGCTGGAAAAGGTTCCTGATATCACAGACGGACTTACTGAAGAAAGAAAAAAACAGTTGCTGGCAGAAACCCGTTTTCTACGAGCCTTAGCCCATTTTTATGCGGCTCGCATTTGGGGAGACGTGCCCATTAATCTTACCGCACGTAATGTGGAACCTTTAGGCAGGGAACCTCTTAATTCCGTTATGCAGATGGTGATTGAAGAAGTGAATATAGCCATCCCTGATCTGCCGTGGAGATATGAAGGCACAATAAAAGAATCTATGTCAAGAGGAACGAAGGGCGCTGCATTGGCCTTGAAGGCGCATGCCTCTATGTGGTTGAAGGATTATCAGACCGCATCCAATAGTGTAAAAGAAATGATTGGCTCCAATGTATTTAAGTTAGTGCCGATAGAAAGGTTTAGAGAATTGTTTGATAAGGGAGAAACCGAGGAGGTTGTTTTCGAAATGTATTACGATACCAAAAAAGGGGAATATGCCGATTACTACGGACATATCATGACCTTCTTTCTGACCAATCCTTATACTTCCAGAACAAACCTCTCTCTGGGGGTAGCCAAGTCTAAGGTACTTGAGGTGTATCCCGATTATGCGCGGGATGGTTCCGATAAGCGAGTGGCGGAATTTTTTCAGAGTATTGATTTTTCGGTGAGCGGTAATGAGTTGCGGCCGATACTTCCAGACCCCTTAGCAAATGGAGAAAGAGAAATCATGTTTGCAAAATTCCGAAAGGTAAAAGATCTTACCTATAATGTAATGGAAGCACCGGTACCCATTTTCAGGTTTGCAGACGTATTACTGTTGAAAGCCGAAGCCGATGCAAGATTAGGGAACATCAATGATGCCCTTGAAAATCTGAATGCAATTCGCACCCGCGCCGGGATCCCACTTTTTACCAGAGATGATCAGGCAACAGTGATTGAAGAAGTGCTGGAAGAAAGACGCAGAGAATTGTATGGAGAATTTCACCGTGCCTATGACCTGGCCAGGCTGGGGCGGCTACATGAATTTAACCCGGGTATAACGGAGCAGGGAGAAAAGGAGGGCGCCGGATTTGTACCGGTTAGTGATGAAGCCTTTGCCAACAATCCAAACATGGAGCAAACTTTATTCTGGCAGTTTAATAAATAAAAATATACGAATGAAACTAGTTAAGTTAATAGTGATTCTTTCCGTTCTCTTCACTGCGGGTTGTAGTCGCGACTATTTTGCTGATGAAGGTGTTTTGGACCTGGAGGAGACTGCAAAATTAGGCGTATCCACTATGGATTACCTGAAGAGTCAGGGAGAGTTGTTTGATACCCTCACCGCATTGATTTCCCTAACCGGAATGGAGGCAGCGGTTAATGCCAGGGGAGCTACTTTTATGGCGCCACGTGATTATTCCATCCGTAACTTTTTTAAGCTGATGTTCCCTAACCCGGATAAACAACCGGCATCTCTTGCAGAACTTCCGGAGGAAGTAATGGATTATATTGCCGTGACGCTAAAAAATTATATTATTCCTGACCAGGAAATTGTGCGAAGTAAATTAGCTAAAACCTATAGCTATGTAACCACCCTGGAGGGCACATCAGCACGATATAATCTGGTGCAGGATGATTATCTGGGCAATGTAAATATGGGAGCTAAGTACATCATATTTTCCTTAAACGTTAGCCCTCCCGGACAAAAGGAAAGGTATCAGTCTGTTCAGGTAGCCACGGCTGACCTCCGGTCTACCAACGGCATCGTCCATATCCTGAGTTCAGACACACATGTTTTTGGATTTAATTAGAAAAAGCAGATGAAACGGAGCATAACAAAAGTTTCTCACACAGGAGAATGTATATTGCGGAGTTCCCCCGCATGGGCGGGGACCATTAAAAAGACAAAAGCTATACGAATGAAACGGAATCATTTCTATTTTCAGTTTTTAACAGCAGCCTTTGCCTTTGCTGTATTGCTGACGGGTGCATGTACTAAGATACCTCCCGAAGGAAGTATTGCTCCTGATATTAACTACAAAAACAGGAAGCAGAATGCCGTATCCGGATTGCAGTTGAACATCGGTGACTTTCAGTCCTCTACCTCCACCCTTCCCCTGAATTTTGAAATTATGGATGTTCGTGAATTGAATGGAAAGACGGTGAGCGCGCTGAGTGAAGAGATTGCTGTTGTCCGCTATAAAGAGGCTCTTGTTGGTAATGAAAGTCCTGAAGAATTATCACTGAAGACTGATACGGTTATGATTCCGGCTATCACCATCAATAAAAACACCGGAACCCTTGAAATTCAGGAGGGTAACCATATCCCTGCCGGGGAATACCATTTTGACATACAGGTGTCTAATAAATCAGGCAACACCTTATTAAAAGATGCACTTGTGTTGGAATTTAAAGAATTTGATGTAAAATCATTTTCGTCCGGGATGGCCAAGCAACCAGAAATAGAACGGGTGAGTGATTCCCCCAATCAAATCCGTTTTGTAGGCTACGTGAATGGGCAGCCGCTTTCCGGAGAAGATATTGATTTCACTAAAGACCGCGCCATGGGATTTAAGGGAAAGTTTGTTAATGATGCGGCTGACGGAGAAATCTGGAGTGTAGATTTTCCGGTGAAAGAGGCGGATACCTATTGCACCTGGAAGAAAACAGAGATCGTGAACGGTGAAGAACAGGTGAGCTACGAGTCTTTCAATTTTAATTTTGTTCTGGGTCTTCCCGGTAGTTACGTGATTCGATTATACAAATAAAAAATACCTGAATGAAATACTTCGTAAAATATTCTTTTCTGTTGCTGGCAGTCTTGGTGATTTTCGTAAATGCCGGATATGGCCAAACGGGGAAAGCAAAAAAAATATTAGTTATTGGGGTGGATGGCATTATAAATACAGCCATTGATTATGCTGCTACTCCGGGAATTGGTAAACTCAGAGCCAATGGCTCCTATAGCATGAACGGTTATGGCGGCGTTCCCGCTTATTCCAGTTCCGGCTGGTCTACCCTGTTAACGGGTGTATCCGCGGATAAACATGGCGTGAAAACCAATAAATCATTTTCCGGCAATAATTTCACCCAATATCCATCTGTTGTGAGTCGCATTAAGACGGCATTGCCAGGTGCTGTGGTAACCTCTGTTGTGCGTACTGCAGAAGTTAATGATTTGCTGAATGTGGCAGCAGATAATAAATTTCAGTTTACCTCCGATGAGCAGGTTTATACTAAAACAGTGGAAGTTTTAAAACAATCCAATGCTGATGCTGTATTTGTACAATTTAGCAGTCCGGCTGAAATTGGGGAGCAAAATGGATTTCAATTGCGTCAGGCGCAATATGTATTGGCTATTCAGAAGATTGATGAATATGTTTCAGGATTACAGGATGCCATTGAGCAAAGGGCAGGTTATGCCGATGAAGACTGGAACATCTTTCTGGCGTCTACCCATGGCGGAACGGAATCCGGAATACCTCAGAGCACAACAATCGAAGAAATTAATGTACCGATTATCCTTTCCGGTGCTGAATTAGACAAAAAGGAACTCATCGGCACTTCCCTTGCACCCCGCGAAAACGGAGATAATATCCTGACCATCAATAAGGCCGCTTCCAATGACAAGACCTATGTTCGTATCCCCATCAAAAACACACCCCTGGCAGGTATGAATAAATTCACCATTGAATTTTGGGCGAAGTCCGGTCCCAATGGTAGCGACCCTTCCATTATGGGAGATAAAGACTGGGATTCAGGGGGTAATCCGGGTTTCACTATATGCAGAGCCGGAAATTCATGGAAGATTAACATTGCCAATACCAAGAGAGAACGCTATGATGTTTACTCATCGCGGATATTAGAGGATGGAAACTGGCATCACCTCGCTGTTATTTTTGATAAAACGAAGCGGTTGGTGGTATATCAGGATGGGATAAAAGGAGAAGAATACATTCCCTCCTACAAACCTACAGATGACATGACTTCGCCTTTTGATTACATCTGTCTTGGCCAGGAAGGAACCGAAAGATATGGAGGGGGTTATCCGAATTGGGCAGGTTCTTTTAATGAAGTGAGGATATGGACAGATGTACTTCCGGAGCAAACCATTTGGGATTATATGTATCTCAGAAACATAGAAAAGAGCAACCATCCTTATCTGTCATCCCTTAATCTTTATCTGAAAATGGATGAGATTACCGGCAATGTGGTGAAGGATTATAGCGGTAAAGGACATCATGGAGAACTGGTTGGACCTGCCAGCGAGCGGCATCCTTATTATCCGATCGGATTGACTGATGTTGCGGTGAATGTTCTGAGTCATCTTGGAATTCGGCCAGACGGCAGTTGGGGACTTGAGGGCGGTGTGCTGAAGTCGAATGTGCCTTTCCGTTTATTTAAAGTACGCTAATAACAAAAAAAGAATAGGTAATGAGATTGAATGTAAAACTATTTTTATTGTTGCTTGTCGCAGGCGTTGCGGGTATGACGGCCTGTAAAAAAGACCTCCCGAAGCATTTGGTTCCCAGTGCGGAAGATCTTGTATCCGGCAGACTTTCAGGTACCTGGGCATTTCCGGGTAACATCATCACACCCGAAAATGTGCCGGCGGAAGTGTTTGGAAAAATGCGTCTGGTATTTACTACTGATGCAAGTGGAAAGCCGGCAGAATTTCTGGCGCAGGAATGTCCGGTTGTTTTTGGAAGCGCAGGAGCAGGAGCCTGGAGCATTGTAGGAACCGAAGACAGCGCTAAAGTGAACCTGGTGGGTGTTGGACCCGTTGATGAATTTAGCGTGAAAGTTACTTCCAGCACGCTTACCATATCTTTTTATATGGGTTGGGAGAATACCGATACTAAAGTAACCGGAGAAGGGAATTTTAGGGTAACACTAAATCGTCAGTAATACAGCAATGGAATAGTATTTCATGCAATAAATAAGTACAGGGGAAAGACCTGGGTTCTAAAAATTAAAAAATACAGGGATGAGAAAAGATAACAATTCGCTATTTGTTTTACCGGTTTCAATGCTGATGCTTGGCATGATGATATTCGTGTCTTGTAAAGAAAAATTTGACCATACCGTGGATACTACAAATCCGGTTATTGTCAGTTATAATCCTGCATCGGCAGTAGAAGGCATTGCAGTGACCAGTGACCTGATTCTAACTTTTGATAAGCCTATTCAGAAGGCAGCCGGAGAGGTGGTGATTTCTGGAAAAACAGATACGCTGCACATAGACGTTAAATCCGACGCGGTAAGGGTTGATAAAGATAAAAAGATTCTGATTATTGATCCGCCTTCCGACCTTGAGGCCGATGCCACATACACCGT
This sequence comes from uncultured Terrimonas sp., assembly GCA_964518685.1. Classification (GTDB taxonomy): domain Bacteria; phylum Bacteroidota; class Bacteroidia; order Chitinophagales; family Chitinophagaceae; genus Agriterribacter. Next base: position 1,362 of record CAZFGP010000107.1, on the reverse strand, counting down.
TACGCTGAACAGAGGGATCGTTACCGATTTATTGGGGAATCCGTATATGGGCATGCCCGATGCTTTTTCCTGGACCTTTAAAACTGTGGGAAGCAGTGGCCTTGCCCTTACCGCTATTAATCCGCTTCCGGGCAGCAATGACGCATCATTATTTAAACTGGGTTTGACTTTTGCAGTAGACGTTAAAAAAGGAAGTGGAAATATTGCGGTATTTGAAAGTGCAGGAGATAAAAAGATTGCTGAAATACCGGTTTCGGGCCAGGCGGTTACTATTGATGGTAAAAATGTAACGATTAATTTAGGCACTCCTCTCCAGTTTGCTACAGACTACTATGTGCTTGCAGATGCAGGCAGTATCGTGGATGCGGGAGGAAAGGCCTTTGAAGGATTTTTAACCCCCGCTTCCTGGAGTTTTACTACTACCAGTGGCAGTGGCAACAGTCTGCTTGTTTATTTGCCTATGGACAATGACTTGTCTGATGTGAGTGGAAACCGCTTCGATGGCACGCAGGGAGTGAAAGCTTCTGCCAAAGTAAGTTTTGTTACGGATGCGGTACGAGGCAGAGTAGCATCTTTCCCCGCAGGCTCCTATGCTACCTTGCCGAGACATGATTTATTAAGACCTTCTTTAACTCAAAATTTTACGTTTAGTTTCTGGACTAAGCTCGCGGCTATCGGTTCCGACCCTGTGTTGTTTTCTAACTCTGACTGGGATAGCGGTGGAAACCCCGGATTTGTATTGGCTACAGATGGAGCGCTTACCTATACCGGTCCGGGTTCATCGGGAAGGGGTTGGTTACTTAAAGTAACCGGCGATGCGGGAGGAGTGAGTAACCGCTTTGACTGGAGAGCTAACGAAATGACTCCCCAGGCTCCGCCATTGGCTGATAATCAGTGGCATATGGTAACGGCTGTTTTTGATCAAACAGCAAAGAAACTACATGTATATATTGATGGTGTTGAATTTGGTAAAGTGCCGTTTATAGATCTTAATATTTTGCAAGGCCCATTATGGGATGGTGCGAATGATTACCCATTCACCATCTGGGAAGATGGTACGGGACAGTATAATTCGGGAAGCGATACCCGGAAAGCGCTTAGCGGATTGGTGGATGATCTGAGGGTTTATACCAAAGCGTTAAGCAGCGAAGAAGTAAAAGCAGTTTATATCGCAGATCAAAAATAATTGTTGAGTTTGAGGAGCCGGAGTGGGTGCATTTAAAATTCCTCCTGCACTCAGGTGCAACAAAGCAGAATACACTATTTTAATTTATTGAAAATGAATTAGTTAATGACAGTGTATATATAATTGTCGCAGGCGGGTGGTGATTGCTATGATTTAAAAAAATCTTTTTCATGCTG
>CAZFGP010000106.1:0-15933 GCA_964518685.1 uncultured Terrimonas sp. | reverse complement strand
AGCGGTGCAATGCTGTTTAAAAAGGCGGTTATTGAAAAAGCAGGTATGCATCTCAGAAATTTTTTCGTTTACTTCGATGATATAGATATAAGTGAACGGATTTTAAAAAAAGGTTATAAAATCCTGTATCAGCCAAAAGCAGTTGTTTATCATAAAAGTTCCCTGTATCCTTCAGAAAAACAGGCTATGAATGTGTATTACAATACCCGTAACCGTATATTTTTCATGCGGAAAAATTGCAATTTTTTTCAATTTTCAGCCTTTCTTGCTACTTTTTTAATGACTGCAGTTCCTGTTAAAACCATGAAATTTTTGGTACTGGGACAATTCGTACACCTTCAATCCTTTTTCAAAGGAATTAGTTGGAATTTAAGAAGGAAAGATTTTTTATAGTCTGCCTCTCCGAATCCATCAGACTATAAATTTGTCCACACCTCTTTTGCAAAATTTTCTAACGAAGGGTCTCTTGCCCCCATCAGCAATAATACACAGTTATTAGTAAGGTGACTTCGCATTTTCTCCAGTAATTCCGCACGATCCGAAACAAAAAACGCTTTCTTTTCGAATCTTCTTAAATCCTCTATCATATCATTAGCCGATATATCCTTCACCGCTGAACCGCCGGCATAAAATATCTCACTCATCCAAATCTCGTCTTCGGGCCGCAGAACTGAGGCTATTTCTTTTACAAAATCATGCCGTAAGAAACGGGTAGGCCCATAACCATGGGGCTGAAACCATGCTATTACCTTGGGGGTTATCGCCTGACATGCTCTTATTGAAGCTGCACATTTAGCCGGATTATGAGCATAATCATCAATTAGCCAAATACCATTTTTTTGTCCAATTACCTGGTGACGGCGATAAATTCCTTCATACTTGCTCAAGGCTACAGCAGCCATGCTTAAATCAATACCCAATAATCCGGCAACTGCCACTGCTGCTAGAGCATTTTCCATATTGTGTTTGCCAACCGTCTGCAAAAAAAACGGAATCTCATTTACGAGAAAATGAATGCTTAGCCCATCCTGCTTAAATTGGGAAGCAATATAACCCGCGAAGGAATTTTCATCCGTTGAAAAATCGAGTCTAATATCTTTTGAAAATTCTGCAGCTAAGGGATGACTTTGATTTACGATAAAACTCCCTCTGGTATTGGTTCTAAACTGCCCGAAAACAGTCATTAAGTCCTCAATTTCCTGATGATCCTTATCTATATTGAGAAGCACGCCAATTTCCGGCTCATATTGTATTATTGATCCATCACTTTCATCGGCTTCAATGATAAGCCATTCTCCCTTGCCCGTTTCAGCATTACCTATTTTACCCTGATTTATAAGACTGATTAATCCCGCTCCGCTTATTATCCCCGGCTCAAACCCAGAATATTTAAGGATGTCGAACAACATAGCGCTGGTGGTACTCTTACCGGATGTTCCTCCTATAGCAATCGTTTTTCTTCCTTTTACAATTGCAGCCAGTAATTCCGACCGCTTTACAATAGGAATACCCATTTGCTTTGCTTTCTGCACCTCTGGTATACTATCTTCAACCGCCGTTGATATCACCACTAATTCGGTTTCATCAGACAGCCCCCCGCCATCCTGCCTGAAACATCTTATCCCGGCTGATTCAAGTCTGATCTGTGTTTCACTCGCTGAACCAGTGGAAAAATAGCGATCTGACCCTGATACCTGTTTTCTCATTCCTGCCAGATATTGAGCCAGAGCGCTCATCCCTGTACCGGCAACCCCGATAAAAAAGAACTTTTTTATTTTTTCAATATCAATATTCATTAAATTTTTATTTTTAATACAAATAAAAGCAATAATCTACTTTTCTCCTGCGTATAAAAAGAATAGCTTTTAACAGATATTTATTCGTATTCTTAATTTTTAAAAGTAAGATAGGGTTGTTGTTGGATATCTTTGCGGTTATACGACAACTATTTAAAATGATTTTTATGCGTTACGCCTTGATCGTATTCCTGCTTCTGGTATCCTTCCGGAATCAGGCTCAAACAAAAAGTTTTATCATTTCAGTAAATGGTGACACGCTTAATCTGGTGGATGCTGAAAATAAAAAGCAGGGACCATGGGTAATTCACATTGATGCTTTACGCGGCGAACCGGGCTACGAGGAAGAAGGTTATTATATAGACAACCAAAAAGAAGGCGCTTGGAGAAGGTATAACCTCGTTGGAGATATCATTGCCCTCGAAAATTTTAAATGGGGCGAAAAGGATGGCAAACAAAAGTATTTTACAAAGATGGGGGATCTGCTACGTGAAGAAAGCTGGCGGGCAACCAATCCGGAATACCCCTATGATAGCGTACAGGTTCCGGACCCTGAAATTCCTGATAAATGGGAAACAAAAATTGTAAAACTTGAGGTAGCAACAGTTCCACATGGCATCTGGAAATACTACGACCCGTCAACAGGATTCATTACCCGCCAGGAAAATTACTTCTTTGGACAAATAGAAAAACCGAAGGGCAAAGAAACAACTGCCAAAACAGAAGAGCCAAAAACCGTTGAAAAGCCTAAAGCCGTACTCGATTGGGAACAAAAGAACTCAGGAAAGAAAAAAATGAAAGTGCGTGATGGACGCACTGGTTATTAAAACGCTATTTTAATAACTATTTTTACTTATAATTTTTAATTCAATGCGTCAATCAATTTTCATCTTTTTTTTAATTTTAATTTCATCCTGTTCACAAAACAAGAGTTATGAAAAACCTGATGATCCATTAGAAGCCGGCAGGGAATTTATTCGGTTTGCCCTTGATGGTGAAATGGCAAAAGCAAGAATCTTTATTCTATCCGACGGTGCAAATGAGCGAATATTTGAAAATATTGAAAAGAAGTATGAAGCAGAAAGCCAGGATGAAAAAAATAACTATAAGAATGCCAGTATCATCATCAATAAGGTGCAATCGGTTAATGATTCAACTACTATTATTAATTTCTCCAATTCTTTCAAAAAGGAGAACAACGAACTTAAATTAGTAAAACATAATGGTGAATGGTGGGTTGACTTTAAGTATACTTTTACCGGTGAACCATTATCCGGCCAATAACCTAACTGTCATACTTTAGGGGGCCTCATCTGGTCAACAATAACTATAAAATTAATTAATCAAAAACAAATTTTAAGATCAAATGCACACCATTCTTCATCCATGGCATGGAGTTAATCCCGGCGAAAACGCCCCACGCATCGTGAATTCTATAATTGAAATTCCACAGGGTTCCAGACAGAAATATGAAATTGACAAGCCAAGTGGATTGCTTAAATTAGACCGGGTTATCTATTCCTCGTTTTATTATCCTGTAAACTATGGTTTTATTCCTCAAACCTATGGGGAGGATAAAGACCCCCTGGATATACTGGTGATTTCCAGCCTTAGCATTCATCCCTTATGTTTGGTAATGGCAAAAGTTATAGGCGTAATGCAAATGATTGATAGCGGCGATGCTGATGACAAAATCATTGCGGTTGCTCATAATGACCCGGGAGTAAATTATATTAACAATATTGAGGAAATGCCGAAACATTTTTTTAGCGAATTGCGGCAGTTCTTTGAGGAATATAAAAAACTGGAAAACAAAACAGTAAGTGTAAATGAGTTTCAGGATAAAGCAACGGCATTAAAAATCGTTGAACAGGCAGTAGTTCGGTATAAAGAAAACTTCTCCGGAAAATAATCTAACAGATCTGAGAAAAATAATCAGCTTATTATTCGGAAGAGCTTAATGATGATAAATAGATTATTCATCGTTAGGATTCCACTAATTTATAATACTTTGTTAATGCCCGATTTTTAGACCACAAAATATATTGAATTTATAGGTCTCTGCATCTTTTATAAAAGAATATTGAATCATTGTGGCAATACCGGAATTAAACAACATATCAGACTGTACACTTTTAGAACATTTTTATAAAGAAAAGAATAACAAGTGGTTAGGTATTTTGCTGGAACGGTATACTGTACTTTTATATGGTGTATGTATAAAATACCTCAAAGAAGAGGAAGAATCCAGGGATGCAGTACAACAGATATACCTAAAGGTCATTTCTGAACTGGAGAAGCATCAGGTAACCTACTTTAAAAGTTGGTTGTATCAGGTAGCAAAAAATTATTGCCTGATGCAGCTTAGGGGAAAAGGAAAAACAGTAGTGCCGGTAAGTGAGAATCTGTATATAACAGATGAGTCTTCAAATGATATGATTTCGGATTTACGATCAAAGGAAGAAACCTATCTGGCGTTAAACGAGGCTTTAGAAGAGTTGAATACTGAGCAAAAACAATGTATTAAGTTGTTTTACCTACAAAAAAAATCATACCAGGAAATCGCAGGTGAAACAGGATACACTTCTCTTCAGGTTAAGAGTTTTATTCAGAATGGAAAACGTAACCTTAAAATAAAATTGGAGAAGAAAAATCAATATAAAAATGCATAATGGAAAAACAAATAACTCATGAATCACGATTTGATGAATATATTATCCAATTCAAAAACAACAGATCAGCAAAAAGTGCTGGATTATGTGCAGGGCAAACTTTCTTCCGAGGAAAAACATGAGGTGGAAAAATTATTAATAGATTCTGATTTTGACAGGGATGCAGCTGAAGGGCTTGAACAGGTAAAAGATAAAACCACGCTGGCATTCATTGTTAACAAACTGAACAAAAACCTCAGAAAAAAACTTTCAGACCGAAAGAAGAATTTTTTAAAAAGAAACAAACCCGAACTTACACTCCCTATTATAGCCACTATAATAATTATTACTTTGGTTATAATGTTTTATGCTTTGCTTAAAGACAGGTTCTAAAATCTGTTTCTATTCTCATTAAACGCTGCCGATCTTTCACAATTCCAATTAGTTTCTTATCGGTTTTCCTCCTTTTAACACACTTTGTAAACGTTCAAGGGTCTTCTTTTCACCACAAAGACTTAAAAAAGCTTCTCTTTCAAGATCAAGTAAATACTGTTCACTCACCAAAGATGGCTCGGTAATATCGCCACCACACATTACATAAGCTAATTTTTTTGCTACCACCACATCATGGTCGGTCGCATAATTAGCCCTCCACATTGCATTTATACCCGTATACAATGAGCCAAGAACCGAACGCCCCGGCACCCGGATATCTGTGCGGGGAACAGGCGTAATATACCCCCGGTCAAACAGTTCAATAACACTGCTTTTGGCTGCAGCAATTCTTCTTTTAGGATTTAAAATCACTTCATCATGTCCCTTCCTTAAAATCCCCATATCAAAAGCCTCATAGGCACTGGTAGATACCTTAGCTGTGGCAATGGTAAAAAAACGGTTCTTTAAAGTTATATTATCAGGTTCATCTTTATGTATTTCATCTGCTGCCCTCAATACAAATTCCTTAGTGCCACCGCCGCCGGGGATCAATCCAACGCCAATTTCAACAAGCCCAATATAACTTTCAGCTGCCGGGATAACCCTGTCGCTATGAAGACTCAATTCACAAGCCCCACCCAGCGTTAAACCCTGCGGTGCCACTACTACCGGCACACTGGAATAACGGGCACGCATGGTAGCATTCTGAAAAGATCGTACTGCCATATCCAATTCATCGAATTCCTGCTCGATTGCAAACATAAATATCAATCCAACATTGGCTCCGGCAGAAAAATTCGGACTTTCATTGGCAATAACAAGACCTTTGTATTTTTCTTCTGCTAAACTTATAGCCTTTTGAACGCCTTCTAATACTTCCCCTCCAATTGTGCCCATTTTGGTTTTCCATTCCAAACCAAGCACCTCATCTCCCAAATGATAAACTTTAGCAGCGCTATTCTTCCAAACCGTTTGACCTTCAAAGTTTCTCATTACGATAAAGGCATTCTCCGTCCCTGTTGAAACCGTGGTCACATATTTTTCTTCGACAGGAGAATAACACATCGTTACCCCATTTTCAACCTTATAAAAGGAGGTGTAACCGTTCGCAATCATTTTATTCAACCACGGAGCAACTTCATACCCCTTCTCTCCCATAACCTGTAATACCTTCTCCAGGCCAAGAGCATCCCAGGTTTCAAACGCACCCATCTCCCAGCCAAATCCGGCTTTCATAGCGTCATCAATCCGATATATCTCATCTGAAATTTCGGGAATACGATGACTAACATAAGAAAACAACCCATAATGGAATAATCTGTAAAATTCGCCTGCCTTATCCTGACCGGCCAATAATATTTTGATTCTTAAATTCAGATCATCTACTGTTTTGGCAGTATCAATCGTAGCAAACCTGGGCTTCTTACGGGCTTCGTACTCAAGGGTAGACAGGTTAAGAACCAGAATTTCAGATTTTCCATCCGTTTTTGATTTTGTTTTTTTGAAGAAACCCTGTCCTGTTTTATCTCCCAGCCATTTTTTTTCTACCAGTTGCTGCACCCATGAGGGAATTACAAAAACATCCCTGGACTCATCCTGGCGGCAATTTTCATGTACTCCCTGAGCTACTTTAATCAGAGTATCAATACCTACCACATCGGCTGTACGGAAGGTAGCAGATTTTGGACGACCAAGAATAGGACCTGTAAGCGCCTCCACTTCATCAATATTCAATGCCAGCTTTTCCAGGAGTTGGAATATAAGCGCTATGCTGTAAACCCCAATTCGATTAGCAATAAATGCTGGAGTATCTTTACACAAGACCGTTGTTTTACCCAAATACAGATCACCATAATCCAGTAAAAATTGGATTACCCCGGGGCTTGTATGAGTAGTTGGAATAACTTCTAATAAAGGAAGATAACGCGGAGGATTAAAAAAATGGGTACCGCAAAAATGACTCTTAAAATCCTCACTTCGCCCTTCTGCCAATAAATGTATAGGAATACCTGAGGTGTTTGATGTAATCAGCGTTCCAGGTTTTCTGTACTTTTCAATACTTTCATATACCTGCTTCTTTATATCTAATCGTTCCACTACCACTTCTATTACCCAATCGCAACCGGAGATGTCTACCATATTATCGGAAAAATTTCCTGTGGAAATTCTCTTAACTACGTCTTTCGTATATACCGGAGAGGGACTGGACTTAACCGCTGTCGCCAGGGAATCATTCACAATTCTGTTTTTCACCGCAGGATGATCGAGATGGAGACCTTTTAACTTCTCCGTATCGGTCAGCTCTTTAGGAGCAATATCCAACAAAAGTACCTGTAAACCCACACCTGCAAAATGACAGGCAATTCTTGAGCCCATTACACCAGAGCCTAAAACAGCAACTTTCCTGATTATACGATTCATCCGTACATTATTTTATTTAAACATTATTTCGTGTGCTACACCATCTTATACCTTTCTTTGTGAAAAATATAGAGGCGTCCCAACCGATAATTGTGGATTGAGACTATAAAATAGTTAGTTAAACAACTTATCAATACCGAAGGTAATATAAAATTGTCGGGAAAGTACAGCCACAAAGATTTAAAACTAATGGTAATTTCAGGCATGTCAAGACAGGATGCTATACAAATTTTTCTTGCCGGGGTGGAGGCTGTAAAGCCATACCATTTCATCCCAAAACATATCAGAAAAGATGGAAAAATCATTTCAATATCCGAACATGATTTTTCTCTTGATAACATTCACAACCTATATGTTGCCTCAGTAGGAAAAGCAGCTTCAGCAATGGCTGCTGAGACTGAAAAGATTTTGGGAGAACTGATTTCCGATGGTTTAGTGGTAACCAAATATAACCATGGGTTACCATTGCAGAAATGCAGGATGATTGAGGCAGGACATCCTGTTCCGGACCAAAATAGCCTGGCAGGCGGAAAAGCAATCCTCCAACTTTTTAAAAAGGCTGGCAAGGATGATCTCATCATTTTGCTGATTAGTGGAGGAGCCTCCTCGCTTATGGAATACATTCCTGAAGACTGTACCCTAAAGGATTTTCAGGAAATGGCTCAATTATTATTAGAATGCGGGGCAGCAATTGACGAAATCAATACTGTTAGAAAACACCTTTCGCTGATCAAGGGAGGACAATTGATGCAAAGTACCCAAGCGCAGATAATGGCCCTGATTTTAAGTGATGCTCCGGGAGATGATCTGTCTGTTATAGCCAGCGGGCTTACTGTACCCGATTCTACCACCTTTGAGGATGCCTGGCAGATTATCGAAAAATACAAGTTAACGGACCGGCTTCCTGCTGCTATCAAAAACCGACTATGGAATGGACTGTTAAAAAGAATTCCTGACACACCTAAATCCGGAAGTCCGTCTTTTTTGCGGGTACATAGTTTCTTAGTGGGCACTAATCAAATTGCACTTGAAGCGGCTTCAAAAAAAGCACAAAAATTAGGGTATAGCGTTCAATTTATAACTCCTATGCTAACTGGAGAAGCAGAAATTCAGGCGAAACAATTTATTCATTTACTTAAAGAAGGAAACCACCATTTGCCTGTCTGCCTATTGTGGGGTGGAGAGCCTACTGTAATCATTAAAGGAAAAGGTAAGGGCGGACGAAATCAACATTTTGTTTTGGCTGCTTTATGGACACTCCAGGATGACCGTTGGGCTAATGACAAGCAGGTGGTTATTCTATCAGGTGGCACTGATGGAACCGATGGGCCTACAGATGCAGCGGGGGCAGTAATTGACAGAGAAACACTTTCAAAAATAAAAGAATTATACCTCTCCCCCGAAGATTACCTTTATCAAAATGATGCCTACCATTTTTTTGAAAAAGCCGGAGGATTAATTAAAACCGGCGCTACTCAAACCAATGTTATGGATATAGTTGTAGGACTCGTCAAGAATGATTAACTCAAAAATATAATTCATTTTTTTACTAAAACACAATCTAATATCGTTTAATAAAATACCATGACAACAGAAAAACAGGAAGTCCTATCCGGGTGGGGTAATTATCCAACAACGAAATCTTATGTAATTACACCTTCCGGTTTATCTGATTTTTCCGCTAAAATATTGCAGGAATCAATTATTGCAAGAGGCTTAGGCAGAAGCTATGCCGATCAGGCAATCCACACTCAAAAGAAGGTTTGTTTGTGTACCCGGTTACATCATTTCCTTGCCTGGGATCAAAATGACGGAATCCTGGAGTGCGAAGCCGGGACCAGCCTGGAAGAAATTATTACCACTTTTGCGCCCAGAGGCTGGATGCCGATGATTTGCCCGGGCACAAAATTTGTAACCATAGGTGGCGCCATAGCCAATGACATTCACGGAAAAGCGCATCATTGTGACGGCTCCTTTATCAATTGTGTGGTTTCCTTTACCATTTTACTGGCTGATGGCACCATTGAAACAGCCTCAAGAGAAACCAATGCTGATCTTTTTAATGCTAATTTTGGAGGATTAGGTCTTTTGGGAATAATATTGACGGCTAAAATCCGCCTGAGAAAGGTTGAAACTACCTATTTCAAACAACGCTCCATTAAGGTAAATAACCTGGGTAATATGCTGGAAGCCCTCGAAGAATACAAAGATTTCAACTACTCTGTAGCGTGGATTGATCCTCTTGCAACCGGTAAGGAACTGGGCAGCGGAGTACTGACTGTTGGTAATGCTGCCAGCCTGGAAGAGTTGCCTGATCATCTTAAAAAAGAACCGCTGAAAATCCATTCCCGTACAAAACTCAACGTCCCTTTCTTCTTACCTAACCTAACCCTTAATAATATTACTGTTCGATTTCTTAATAAAATAATTGGGTCTCTTCAAAACTCTTCCAAAACTTTTGTTCACTATGAAAAATTCTTTTTCCCTTTAGATATGATCAATAATTGGAACAGGGGATATGGCAAAAGAGGCTTTATTCAATACCAATTTGTAATTCCTGAAGAAAATGGAAAAAATAACCTCAACCGCATTCTGGAGATGATTGCATTCAGTGGTTGTACTCCCTTTTTAAATGTATTTAAAAAAATGGGAGAAGGACAAGGCGCTATGTCCTTTCCATTTAAAGGCTATACACTGGCTATTGATTTTCCACTTACAAAAAGACTCAGAGCTTTCACTAAAGAACTGGATAAAGTTGTAATAAATGCCGGAGGCAGAATCTATCTGGGTAAGGATGCGATGCTTGATAAAGAAAACTTCAGGCTTATGTATCCAGACTATAAAGAATGGCTGGCTATCAAGGCAAAATACGATCCGTTGAATAAATACTCATCTGATCTTTCGGTCAGACTGGGTTTAGAAGTGTAATCTGCTTAATTTTATCCGTTCAAAAGAGGAGTTAAGAAAAATCAAACCGTTTTTGTACGGCTTATTAAATTGAAAGTAACCGGGCGACAGACATTAATCTTTATATACGAAGGATAATATCAGGAAAGGGATCAATATTCGTCTTCATTAAAAAAGAAATCTTCCTGTGAAGGATAATCCGGCCAAATATCGTCAATACCTTCATACACTTCTCCTTCATCTTCTAATTCCTGTAAATTCTCTATCACCTCAATAGGTGCTCCGCTACGGATAGCGAAATCAATCAATTCATCTTTTGTAGCGGGCCATGGCGCATCTTCAAGATAGGATGCCAACTCAAGTGTCCAAAACATTTATTCAGTCTTTTAAACGATGATCAGATTATTTAAACTTTTCCGGTACTCCCCCTTGGGGATATACCGGTCAAATTTTCCGCAAAAGTAAAGTTTAGCACGTAATTTTCAAATTTCATCTTTGCCTGCAAAAATTTCAACGGTAAAGCGAAAGTTTTATTGCTTTTGCTTTTGTTAAGTGTACCAGTAATGATTAATTTTCGGTTTTTAAAAATAAATGACCTTACATGTTATCTGCCAGTAATATTACAAAATCGTATGACCAATTACAGGTGCTTAAGGGAGTGAGTTTTTCAATTCAACAGGGAGAAATTGTAAGTATTGTCGGTTCCTCAGGGGCAGGAAAGAGTACTTTACTACACATTTTGGGTACCCTGGACAAGGCCGATAGCGGAGAAATCATTTTACAGGACCAGCGGGTGGATTTGCTTAAAGGCAGAAAGCTAGCTGACTTCCGCAACCGGCATATGGGTTTTGTTTTTCAATTTCATCACCTGCTGCCTGAATTCAGCGCTCTGGAAAACGTATGTATTCCGGGCTGGCTTAGTGGTGCAAAGAAGAAAGATACGGAGGCCAGGGCAACAGAACTTCTGGAAATCCTGGGGTTAAAAGACAGGGTCAATAACAAACCATCGGCTCTTTCAGGGGGGGAACAGCAAAGAGTGGCTGTTGCCCGGTCACTGATTAATAATCCCGATATTGTTTTTGCAGATGAACCTACGGGCAACCTGGATTCGGTAAACGCCAGAGAATTACACCATCTTTTTGTTCAACTTAGAGACACCCGGAAACAAACCTTCCTAATTGTTACCCATAATGAGGAATTAGCAAAAATGAGCAACAGGGTACTTCATATGAAGGATGGGAAAATGATATAAATCCTCTCTTCTGACTATTTCAACTTTAAATCATCTATCATACCCTGTATATGCAGGTCCAGGCTTTCACTTACTTTATCAAACTCCGAAATACCAGAAAGGGAAGCATTGACGCTAAAATAGAATTTAATCTTAGGTTCAGTTCCTGAAGGTCTGGCTGAAATTTTACTCCCGTCCTGCAGAATAAATTGCAATACGTTTGACTTTGGCAATTGAATATCCCATTCCTCCCCTGTTATCAGGTTTTTGCCTTTACGCAATTCATAATCCAGCAACTGCAACACGGGTACGCCATTTATTGTCTTGGGCGTATTCTTTCTGAAAACGTCCATCATTTCGGCAATTTCTTCCTGACCGCGCATACCCTTCTTGGTAATAGAAATCAATTTTTCTTTATAATATCCATATTCTACATACAGATCAATCAATTTCTCGTACAAACTCCTTCCTTTATCTTTTTCATAAGCCGCCATTTCACTAATAATAGCTACGGCGCTTACAGCATCTTTATCCCTTAACTTCGATCCCACCAACATACCATAGCTCTCCTCTCCTCCAATAATATAATCCTCCTTACCTTCTTTTTCCTTGATCAATTCGGCAATCCATTTAAACCCGGTAAGCACATCATAACAAAGTACCTGATTTTCCCGGGCAATCCGATTAATCATATCAGTAGTTACAATGGTTTTAACCACCATATCCGTAGCCTTTGCAATCCCTTTGGCTTTGCGGGCCTCAATCAGATAGCTAAAAGCCAATACGGCAGTTTGATTACCATTTAACAGCACCCATTTATCTTTATGATCTTTAACGGCAATACCTACTCTGTCAGCATCGGGATCGGTACCCAACAAGATATCTGCATTAATTTCACGGGCTTTTTTCAGCCCAATACTCATGGCTTCACTCTCTTCAGGATTGGGATATACAACGGTTGGAAAATTTCCATCTGGTTTTGATTGCTCTTCTACAATCGTAACATTGGTAAACCCGTATCGTTTCAACAATTCCGGAACCAGCATAATGCCCGTGCCGTGTATGGGCGTATAAACAATTTTAAGATCCTGTTGCCGGGCTATTATTTCAGGATACACACTTAAGTTCTTTGCCATCTTCCAATAAGCTTCATCCATATCTTTTCCCAGAGACTGGATGAGAGCATCTCCCCCACTCCATTTTACATCTTCAACCGATGATATTTTGTCTACTTCCGCAATGACATTTTTATCATGAGGCGGTACTAATTGTCCGCCGTCATCCCAATAGGCTTTATACCCGTTATATTCTTTGGGGTTATGGGAAGCAGTACAGACCACTCCTCCCTTACAGCCCAGTGTGCGGATAGCAAAAGAGAGTTCAGGCGTTGGCCGCAAAGATTCAAAAAGATAGACTCTTATACCATTAGCAGCCATCACATGAGCAGTAATTTCAGCAAATTGACGGCTGTTATTACGACAATCGTGAGCGATGGCAATTGAAATTTCTTCGTTTGGATAATATTTCTTCAGATAGTTGGCATAACCCTGCGTAGCCATGCCCACTGTATATTTATTCATGCGGTTGGTGCCTACTCCCATTATGCCTCTCAATCCACCTGTTCCAAATTCAAGATTTCGATAGAAGGCTTCTGTTAGCTCATCCGGATTTTCCATTTTTAATCTTCTGATCTCATCCTTGGTAGCTTCATCGAAAAGTCCGTTTAACCATATATCTACGCGTTCCTGAACAATAGTATCCATTTTTATTTTTAATTAGGTGTTTAAGAAAAACAAGCCATCTAATTTCGGAGAAATAAAGATATATACAAAATTATTCTAACCAGGCACCTGTAAGCACTCCATTTTCCACTTCTACAAAAATGTGTTCTTCAAGAGTAGTGGCTACTGCATATCCAAAATAATCCGTTTGCACCGGAAACGTTTTATGGGTTCGGTCTACCAACGCCAGGGTTTGAATTTTTCTGGGCTGGTACTGCAGGAAAGGTTTCAGCGCATAAAGCATAGTTTTCCCACTATTGGCTACATCATCCACCACAATTACTACCTTATCATCGAAATTCTCCGGACCACCCAAAGTTATCACACGGGGAAATCTTTTATCATCTACGGCAATATCCATTACTTCAATCTTTCCTTTAAAGATATTTGTCATCAGCAACCCCAGCTGTTGCGCAATCACATATCCGTTTTCCTGAATCCCCGCCAGTATGATTTGTTTCTCCTCCGTATTTCGTTCCACTATTTCATAAGCCATCCGCGTTAATATCTTTTCTATCTTTTTTCGCGAAAGAATATAATTCTTCATTCTTTGAATCAATTAGTCCTATCAAAACTAAGTGGTATTGGTGAATAAAACAATTTGTATGAAACATCTTATCTTAGCGTTACAACCAGACATTCATGCAGTTTATCTTTCAGTTCCTCTTTATCTCAATCGTTGTGGCTGCCATTGGAATATTTGCCAAAAGAATCCGCGATTTGCGCAGGAATATCCTATCAGGCCGCGATGCAGATTATACTGACCAGCCGTTTACGCGCTGGAAGAATGTATTGTTGCTGGCTTTCGGCCAGAAAAAAATGTTTCGCAATCCACTGGTAGCTATACTCCATTTTTTTGTTTACGCAGGCTTCGTTATTATAAATATCGAAGTGCTTGAAATTATTTTAGATGGCATACTGGGTACACATCGGATATTTTCGCCTTTTTTGGGAAGTTTTTATACCTTTTTAATCAACGCTTTTGAAGTTTTAGCAATACTCGTCATTCTTTCCTGCGCTATTTTTTTGGTGCGGAGGAATGGATTAAAAATCAGAAGGTTAATAAGTAAAGACCTTGATGGATGGCCCAGAAGTGATGCAAATTATATCCTGATAACTGAGATCGTACTGATGTTGCTCTTTTTAACTATGAACACTACCGACCTTCTGCTACAGGAGAGAGGATATGAACCTTATGCCCAAAATCCCACCTCCCGGTTCTTAATTTCGGGCATATTAACACCTCTCTACGCTTCCTTCAACGATGCTTCGCTGGCAGCCATAGAAAGAAGTTCCTGGTGGCTGCACATTCTGGGTATCCTGGCATTTATGAATTACCTCCCCTATTCTAAACATCTTCATATCCTCTTTGCTTTTCCCAATGCTTACTATGCAAGACTGCTACCAAAAGGGGAGATGAATAATATGCCGGCTGTTCAAAAGGAGGTATTGTATGCTATGCATCCTGAAATGGCGCCTGCAGAGGCAACACCACCTGAACGGTTCGGCGCTAAAGATGTTATGGATTTAAGTTGGAGAAATTTGCTTGACGCCTATTCCTGTACCGAATGTGGAAGATGTTCTGCCGCCTGCCCTGCAACCACTACCGGAAAACTCTTATCTCCAAGAAAAATCATGATGGCTACGAGAGACCGGGCCGAAGAGGTGGGTAAAAATATAAGAAAAAACGGCAGCTTTGTTGATGATGGAAAAACCTTACTATACAACTACATCACTCCTGAAGAACTTCGTGCCTGCACCACCTGTAATGCCTGTGTAGAAGAATGTCCGGTAAGTATCAGCCCCCTTGAAATTATTCTGGAACTGCGCCGTTCTCTTGTTATGGAAGAGAGCGATGTTCCCCAGGAATGGAATGTGATGTTTAATAATATTGAAAATAACTTCGCTCCCTGGCAATTCAGCCCTGACGATAGAGACCATTGGAAGGATGAAATGAAAGAGAAATAATTTCAGGGTCAGATGTTGGTTTTTCTGATCCTAATAATAACGGATTGATTTACAAGCAGACCGGCATTTTCTATTCCTTCATTTTCGCCAATACCTTCAAACTCACCTTAACATTATCACTCATGGTGAGACTGCTCCCGCCAACGTTATAGTCCCTCCGGTCCAGACTAAATTCTCCTTCAAAAAACAAGCCGCCATCACGGGGTGTAACCTTAAAAGGAAAGGAAATTTCTTTTGTAACATCCTTGATAGTTAGTTTTCCAAAAAGATACAGATACTCTTTGCTGGTACTTTTTGTTACCCTGGTAGATAAAAAGTGAATTTGTGGATATTTGGCCACATCAAGAAAGTTATCCGACTTCAAATGATTATTGCGCTGATTGATTCCGGTATTCACTGTATTCACGTCTACGGTTACCTCAAAATGGGAATTAGCGGGATTATCACCGAAAAAAATAATCTCCCCCTTTAAGCCTTCCAAATGTCCTCTGACATTTATTCCGAAATTTTTTGCCTTAAACTCTATTTCAGACCCTTGATCCACCGGCATGTATACCTGACCTTTACCTACGTTCACTAACACCAAAACACCTATGAAAGCAAGTAAACGCCTCATATTATAATAATATTTTTATTCATTAACATAAAGTTATAAAGAGATTTTCAAATTACTTTTTTAGATTATCACCGGGTGCATTTAAAATTCCCCCTGCGCTTCAACGCAATAAAGCAGTATAACTCTC
>CAZFGP010000105.1:0-15984 GCA_964518685.1 uncultured Terrimonas sp. | reverse complement strand
TTTTAGCATTCATAATTTTAGCGCCCCGGGTAAGGTCTTTTAAGGCTTCATAGGGGTTGGGGTAATTTTCTCTTCTTAAAATGGTCTGGATGGCTTCTGCTACAACGGCCCAGTTTTGCTCCAGATCCTGTTTTATTTTATGTTCATTTAATAATAATTTTCCTAATCCCTTTTCTATTGATTTAAACGCCAAAATAGTATGGGCAAAGGGAACTCCTAAATTTCTCAGAACGGTTGAATCGGTGAGGTCGCGTTGCAGTCTTGAAACAGGGAGTTTTGAAGAAAGGTGTTCCCAGAAAGCATTTGCTATCCCCAGATTCCCCTCTGCATTTTCAAAATCAATTGGATTTACTTTATGGGGCATAGCAGAAGATCCAACTTCCCCTTTTTTTATTTTCTGTTTAAAGTACTCCATCGAGATATAGGTCCATACGTCCCGGCAAAAATCAATGAGGATATTGTTGAGCCTTTTAATATTGTCAAATTGCGTAGCCAGGCCATCATAATGTTCTATTTGAGTGGTAAACTGCTGCCTTTGCAAACCGAGAGACTGACTGCAAAAATCATTGGCAAATTTTATCCAATTTGCTTTTGGGAAAGCAGCATAGTGTGCATTCAGGTTGCCGGTGGCTCCTCCAAATTTACAGGAATTAGAAATCTCCTGCAGAAGCAGTACCTGTTGTTCCATTCTTTCTATAAAAACCATAAACTCTTTGCCCAATCGGGTAGGGGTGGCCGGTTGGCCATGTGTTCTGGCTAACATAGGAATATTTTTCCATCCCTTGGCCATCCTTTTCAAATGGAGGATCAGAGTGGTCAAAGCAGGGTAGTATTCGTTTTCTATCGCCTCTTTCCAAAGTAGCGGAATAGCCGTGTTGTTGATATCCTGTGAGGTAAGCCCAAAATGCACCCATTCCTTTAATTCCCCCAGTTGCAGTTGATCGAGTTCTTTTCGGATATAATATTCAACAGCTTTTACATCGTGGTTTGTGATTTTCTCTATCTCCTTTATTTCAACTGCCTTATCTGTTGAGAAATTCCGGTAAAGAGTTCGTAAAGTTCTTACTACACCCGGTTTCAATTCAAAGAATTGTTTCCTTCCCAGCTTAATTAAATATTCAATTTCAATTAAGAGACGATAACGCATTAAAGCGAACTCCGAAAAATACTGATCTAAATGTTGTACCTGACTTTTATATCTGCCGTCAATGGGAGAGATGGCAGTGAGCGCTGTTAAATCCATCGTTGTAAAAGTAGGATATTTTTTTTAGTACCCAATAGAAACCATGTATCCGGTATAAATTTGTTGGAGACAGCAACAAAAGAAAACGAGTTGAAGTACCTGCGTATAGCAGTTAATTCATTCAATAATACAATCCGTACATCCTTCTTACTTCCATAACAATATCCTCTATCTGTGCATCTTCTTCCCGGGGATTGTAAGTCTGTTTCAGACTGCTACCGAAAATCCATGCTACACTTTGCCAAAAACCCGCCGAGAAACTCCCTTTATAGTCGTGAATTATTTCAAAGCAGGTATTGCCTGTTTCCCTTGCAATAAGTTTCATCAGTACCTTACCCTGATATACCGACAGATTAGTGATGGGTTTGGTAAACTCCTGCCGGAGGTCTTTTTCCCGATTTTTCACATATTCTTTTCTTTTTTCTTTGTCCGGGATGTATACGAGATGACTATTGATATCATTAAATACGGCGCCGGCTTTTTTTGCATAAGGATAGGTTACATACACGGCATTGCGCAACCGGGTCCATTCCCGTAAGGCCTTCTTTTGTTCCCGGGTTAACCTAAGATAAATATAAACGGTGTTGAGTTCCCGGTACGACAGCGTATCGCCTTTGTAAATTATGGCGGGTACAGTGATGGTATCTTTGATGCTGTACTGCGTTTGAGACTTTACCCTGGAGTTTATTATAAAACAGCAGAGTAAAGTGAGCAAAAAAGAGTAATATGACTTCTTCCGGTTATGCATCAAATCTGCAAAATTATATAACTAACGGTTTTTTCCCCGTTATCATACATAAGACACGAAACTTGATTTGGATGCTGCTGCCATTCCAAAATTAATACTTATTAACGATCCTTTTTAAACCGGCTCCACATACTTATAAAGAATCCGGCAGACATAATAAGTATTCCAATCCAAAGTATGTTTATATACGGAAACTGGAAGGCTTTTAATGTAATATACTTCATTATTGCATCCGACTCCTTAACGCCCAGGGAAAGTCCAGCGTTGGTTTTGTTCACTTCCAGTACCAGGCTCTGGGATATTACGGTATCTCTTTTTGCAATAGGTACATTTTCTTTTGAAAATAAAGCCGGTTGAGCCTGATAAGTCATTCCGTTATTGCTGTGAACAGTTACCTCAGCCAGCCAGGCGCTGTCTACCAAAGGCAGGTCCTTATGGGTGCTTCTGTTGGCCTCTATTAACTGATCTACTATAATAAATCCATTTGAATAAAAAATGGTATCACCCTGCTGAATAGTATGATGCCGAAAGGTAGAAGTGTCTTTTGTACTTTCAGGATCAGGCATGGAAGTTACGAAAGTAAAAATGTCCTTATTCCAGTAATGCCTGGAATCGGGATTGGCTGATAGGCTGCTTCTTCCCTCTTCCCCTTTCATTAAAAAGGCATTGGGATATAAGTTAAAAGTTTCCAGTATTTTGCCCGTAGAGTCGTCCTTGCGTTCATAAACTACTTTAAAATACCTCTTTTCATCTCCCTGATGGGTGGAATCGCCTACATAGGTAACCATATACTTACCCATGGGCGTAGGTACGCCCATTACCAGGGTTACATTTTGCAAACCACTATCGTCTCTGCCCTTAGGGTCCTTTAATCCGGGGATTACAATTCCGGTGCGATTAATGGATATGACCTCTTTTTTGGATGAACTGATAAGGATGCCTACCAGCATAAGTCCAAAACCCAGATGGGTGATTGATCCGCCTGCATGACTTAATTTCCCTTTTACCCCCGTCCAGATATACATGGTATTAGCTACAACCGCATATATAGCAGCAAAAAGGGCAAGATGTATAGCACCCATGAATCCTACTCCATATTCCTTATAGTTAATCTTACCCAAAATGATCACGGATGCAGAAAGAATAAAAGCAATACTGGTTGGCGTAATAATTTTCTCAATCCAGAAGGAGCGTTGTGTGTTTTTATATTTCAGGTATTGTGTAATGGCCGTAAGCAATCCGATTACAACAGCAATCAAAACCATTACCCGGTTATACACATATTCGGGATCCTCACCAATAGCCTTATTCGTTCCAAAAATTTTATTGATAACCGGAAGAGAGGTATAAAAAGATATATATCCTGCAGATATGAGGAGGACTAATGAACCCACGAACATCCAAAATTCCCTTGAAGAGATATCCTCTTCTTTTTTGATAACCGGAATTTTTCTTTGGTTTTTAAAATAGATGAATAAAAACAGCGCCGCAAATAATGACATCATTATTATCAAATGCCAAAACAAAGAACTGCCTTCTCCGGTGAAGGAATGTACTGATGTGTCGCCTAAAACTCCGGTGCGGGTTAAGAAAGTTGAATATAACAGCAGCAGGAAACTTAGGAAGGGAAACCAATAAACAGATTTCGAAGAAAACCCCGTGGATTGATTTACAAGCATAATATGCAGCCCTGCCACAGTAAGCAACCAGGGAACAAAAGATGCATTTTCAACCGGATCCCATGCCCAATAGCCCCCGAAAGTAAGTGATTCGTATGCCCATGCAGCACCAAGCAGAATACCTATCCCCAGCATAGCGGCGCTAAATAAAGTCCAGGGCAGAGCGGATTTTATCCACCCTTTATAATCTTTTTTCCAGAGTCCTGCAAAAGCGAAAGCAAAGGGCACAATGGTGGAAGCGAAACCCAAAAATAAAACGGGGGGATGAATAACCATCCAGTAGTTTTGGAGTAGCACATTGAGTCCATTTCCGTCCCGTAGGTATTTTTGCAGGTACATTGGATCCTGAAATACAGGGGCATTGGGAAATTCGTTCCTCATTAATACAAAAGGACTGCTGCCTATCTTCAGATCAAAGAAATAAAGTCCTAACAGAAACGTAGCCAAAAATATTTGCGCCAGCGAAATAATCGTCATCACCGGTGCCTCCCATTTTTTGGCTTTAAGCATTATGCCCAACCCGAGAATGCAATGCCAGAAATTCCACAACATAAAACTACCTTCCTGACCTTCCCAAAGGCAGCTTAACAGATATTTGGTAGGAAGGCTCCGTTTTGAATGCTGATGGGCATACTTGTATTCAAAATAGTGATTGTAGATTATTGCGTACAGGCTAATGAAAATTGCTATTACAGCAATGGTTTCGATAATAAAGGCAGTTCGCGCCAGTTTTTTCCAAATTTGACCCTCTTCCGGAGATTTTGCTTTTGTTGCTTTGAAATAAGCAATTGTGGCAATAATAGAGGCTACAAATGAAAGCAAAACACAAAAATGCCCAAATTCTCCTACGAATAAATGTTCACCCTGATAAACCATACTTAATTAGTCCTGCAATTTATAATCTAAAGCTTTTTCCTGTTGAAGCGGGTCGTCTTTGTATTTTGAAGGACATTTAAGTAATATCTCTTTGCATTCAAATACATCTCCATTCATTCTCCCTTTCATTACTATTCGCTCACTCATTTCTAATTCCGGTGGTTTGGTACTGTGATAAACCACTTTAGTATGCCCTCCCAGAGAATCTACAGCGTAAAAGGAGAGAAAGTTAGGATCCGTGATTGGATCGTATTGGATTTCCTTTGACCTATCCAGTTTGGCAATAAGATGAATGAATTTTCCCTGTTTTTGTTTTGCAGAGGCTACAGTATCATATGTGGTCAGGTCTTTTGATAAGGTAATCAGCATATAGGCAATTGCTGCCGCAATAACAACTAAGGTAACAATATGGATTTTTTTCATAATAATATGCGAATTATCACGTAGCGAAATTATGCTAAAAAACAACGCTGAAGGGATTTGTTTTTGCGATTATCCAAAATTTGCGTTCAAAGCCGGTTTTATGTCACAGTTTAACATTTTTTCAATAATCCTATTGGATGCTTCTTTCAGTTTAATCCATAAGGCCTCCCATTCATGCAGCCCTTTCAATTTTGAACCATTATACAAAAAAGGAGATATTTTTATGTGTATGAATTACCCTAATTTGCAGCCCTCTTGACAAGCCATATTTGAATGATTTATGGACCTTTCAAACTTTGATCCCAATAGTTCCGGAAACCCAAATTATAATATTTTCGGTTTGCCATTTTCAGAGGAGGATGCTAAGCTGATGCTGCTCCCTGTGCCATGGGAGGTGACTGTAAGCTATCTTCCGGGTACTGCCAGAGCTCCCGAACGTATTAAGAAAGCCAGCTTGCACGTGGATCTTCTGGACCCTGATGTAAATGAAGGCTGGAAGCAGGGATTTTATCTGCTGGAACCCGACAAAAAGATATTATTTAAAAGTGATTATCTGCGCAAGGAGTCCGAACTTTTTATTGATTTTATTTCCCAGGGACACCATATTGAGGAAAACCGCTTTATGGGCAGGGCGCTTAAAGAAGTGAATGAGGGGAGTGAGTTTTTGAACGCCTGGGTGTATGATCAAACACGGGCTTTGCTCGAAAAAGGCAAACTCGTAGGTCTTTTAGGTGGAGACCATAGTGTGCCGCTGGGTTTTTATAAAGCCATTGCAGAAAAACATGGGGAATTTGGAATTTTGCAAATTGATGCTCATTGTGATTTAAGGAAAGCCTACCAACAGTTCACTTATTCCCATGCTTCAATAATGTATAATGCGCTCAGGGAAATTCCTCAGATCAGTCGTTTAGTGCAGGTGGGCGTACGAGATTACAGTCAGAGTGAATGGGAATACATTCGTAATAGCGCCAATCGTGTGGTTACCTACTTTGATAAGCAAATTAAAGAAAGAATGTTTGAAGGCGAGTGCTGGAGAAATCTGGCAGATGAAATTATCAGTCATTTACCACAAAAAGTGTATATTAGTTTTGATATTGACGGATTGAACCGAACCCTTTGCCCGCATACCGGAACGCCTGTACCCGGAGGCTTTGAGGTAGAACAGATATTTTATTTATTTTTTAAAATATTAGAAAGCGGACGGAATCTAATTGGTTTTGATTTATGTGAAGTGGGGATCAGCAGTAATGAATGGGATGAAAATGTGGGGGCAAGGGTATTGTTTAAGTTGTGCAATCTGATGGTGGCGAATAATTAATGAATATGCCAAAGAAGGAAGAGGAATTATTTCAGTTTGTATTGATATTGAAAAAAGAACACCCCGCTCAAATTGATTGGATTAGTTTTCTTTTATGCTTTATTTCATGGACTTTCTTCCTATACTTTTCAACAGTACTACTATCATTTCCAACGACTCTGTTTTGGGTAAGCTGGTTAGTTCCCATTGCGCTTATCCGTAATATACGAATAAAAAGGAGACAAAATAAGACGCTAACCTATGCAAACCCTCTTCTTATAACGGGTATTGTGTGGTTATTTGTTCCCGGATTCCGATGGACTGCCCTTCTGTTTTCTTTTTTTGTTTTTTTTGACCACCAGTCAAGGCGTCCGTTGGAAATTGGCGTTTCGGATGAGAGGATAGTAGTTAATACAATTTTCAGAAAATATTACAACTGGAATTTGCTATCGAATGTGATTTTGAAAGATGGGTTGCTTACCCTTGACTTCAAAAATAATAAAATCATTCAGCGGGAAATACATATGCAGAATGTAAATGAGAAGGAGTTCAATAGTTTCTGTAAAGAACAATTGTGTTGATTTGATCAGTGAAGGTTTCCCTCAGATTGCTGCGATGCGTGCATATCCTGGAATCTGCTTTCAACCCTGCCGCAAAAACTTAAGCATCGTTGTTAGGATGTATCATAGCGAATGTGGGTTGCATATCAACAACCGTTAGAATATATTTTCACCCTTCCATTCGTCAGGGCAGGCCCTTCCATTCGTCAGGGCAGGCCCTTCCATTTGTCAAGGCAGGCCCTTCCATTTGTCAGGGCAGGCATTTTCAAATTTTTCATATTTCCACATTAACTCCTCATCCTTTGCTTCATAGCTTCATATAAAATAATCCCTGCAGCTACAGAAACATTATAAGAATCAAAATTTCCTGCAATAGGAATAGTAAAATGCTCATCTGCCGCCTTGCTTAAAAAATGTTGAATACCTTTTTCTTCATTACCCAAAATGATACAGCAGGGAACAGAGAAATCAATTTCATACACCTTGCGGGTCGCTTTCATTTCGGAGGCTAACACCTTTATTCCATTTAAATGAAGCGTATCTACAGCATGGGCCAGACTGCCTACTCTTGAAAGATACAATTGCTCCAATGCCCCGGCAGATGATTTAATGGCTTCTTCGTGGAGAGCGCCAACCCCTTTTGATGGAATAATAATTCCATGAACGCCACAGCATACTGCTGTTCTTGCAATAGCGCCGATATTCCTTATATCGGTAACGCCATCCAGCATTATCAAAAGAGGGATTTCTCCTTTACCTACAATATGATCAATCACCTGCTGAAGCTCGGTATATTGTACTGCTGCTGCCAGTGCCACCACTCCCTGATGGTTACCACGGGTAAAACTATTCAGCTTTTCTACGGGCACCATTTGAATTGGGATCTGGTTAATCCTTGCCAGTTGGCGTATAAGATGAACATTCTCCCCACTGATATTTTTAAACAGGAGTATTTTATCAACAGCCTTGCCGGATTCGAGCGCTTCAATCAGAGGTTGTCTGCCAATAATTATGGATGATTTCTTCAAAGTATCAGAATTATATCAAGTGGTTTTCTAAAAGATAGTTGACCTTAAAAATGCCGGCCACCGAAAGTGCGTCTGTAATTTCTCCACTCATCACCATTTCAAATGCTTTTTTAAAAGGTATTTTTTTTATGACTAATTCTTCTGTTTCTTCCGGCATGGAATCATGAAATGACAAGTCTCTGGCAAGGTAAATGATTCCTTTTTCATCCGTTACGGAGTTTGACAGATGCATATGCAAAATCTCCTCCCAACTATTCGCCTTGATGCCAGCCTCTTCCAACAATTCGCGCTGGGCGGAAACCAGAGGGTCTGTATTCAATAGACCTCCACCTTCAGGAATTTCCCAGGAATAAGCGTTGATAGGAAACCGATATTGTCCGATTAGCCAGGTATTCAGAACCTGGTCAAGAGCAACAATACCTATTGCCAGATTCTTGAAACCTACTTTACCATAAATACCCTTACCACCACCAGGGTTAAGCACTCTAAACTCCTCAACTTTTATCCAGGGGTTTTCATATTGGTCTTTCTTATCAATAATGGTCCATGGATTAAGGTGTTCAATCATACCTGATTTATATTTGAGTGAAGGTAGATCAATAAAAATATACCCGTAGAGAGAAGTTCTGCGGGTACTGTGGTTTATAATATCTTAAGACGAAAAAACGACCCTTGTGATTCCTCCTTTCTTACAATCCGAAAGCCTGTTTTATTTCTTTTACTTTGTTCAGTTTTTCCCAGGTAAACAGTTCCACCTTCACCTTTTTAGTCTTGCCGGTAGGGGAGACAAATTCTTTGGTTACTACTTCAGGTTTTCGACCCATGTGTCCGTAAGCCGCGGTTTCACTATAAATCGGTTTCCGAAGTTTTAATTCCCTTTCTATGGCATAGGGACGCATGTCAAATATTTTTTCTACTCTCTTCGCCATTTCTCCATCCGTCATATCCAGCTTTGCAGTGCCGAAAGTATTTAAGTTAATGCTGGTTGGTTTTTCAACGCCAATAGCGTAGGATACCTGAACAAGCACTTCGTCAGCCACTCCGGCGGCTACCAGATTTTTAGCAATATGGCGGGTTGCATAAGCAGCTGAACGATCAACTTTTGAAGGATCTTTTCCACTAAAGGCGCCACCTCCATGCGCACCCTTACCGCCATAGGTATCTACAATAATTTTTCTTCCTGTTAAACCCGTATCTCCATGCGGTCCACCAATAACAAATTTTCCCGTTGGGTTTATAAAGTATTTGATACGGTCATTAAACAGTCGCCTGTATGTTTTATATTTCTTTTTAACTCTTGGGATAAGTATATTGAGAATATCTTCTTCTATTTGTTTTGCCATCCTGGCCTCCGTATCAAAGTCATCATGTTGAGTGGAGATAACAATCGTATCTATCCGCGTGGGTTTATTATTATCATCGTATTCCAGGGTTACCTGGCTTTTGGCATCAGGTCCCAGGTATTGGATCTGTTTGTTCTCTCTTCTTAACTGGGATAATTCTATTAATAGCTTATGTGCCAGGTCCAGCGCTAATGGCATGTAGTCCTCGGTTTCATTGGTTGCGTAGCCAAACATCATACCCTGATCTCCGGCGCCCTGATCTTCTTTTTTCTTTTTATTTACACCCTGACTGATATCCGGAGACTGCTCATGAATGGCAGATAATATACCACAGGATTGTGCTTCAAACATGTATTCACTCTTTGTATAACCAATTTTCCGGATTACGCCCCGGGTAATTTCCTGTACATCGAGATAAGCCTTTGATTTTACCTCGCCGGCAAGAATTACCTGACCTGTTGTAACGAGTGTTTCACAGGCTACTCTGCTCTCCGGATCAAACGCTAAAAAATGATCTATCAACGCATCGGAAATCTGATCAGCGACCTTATCAGGGTGTCCTTCCGACACACTTTCAGAAGTAAATAAATAAGCCATTTTATAGAAGGTTTAAGAATTTCATTAATTCGAACAAGCATAATAAACTGTCCGAAGAGCGGCAAAGATAGGAAAGCGCCTGATTAAATTTTTGAATAAATTATCCTCAGCCGAATGGGCTGAGATGGATGACTGCCCCCACCTATTACCGTTCTGCCTTTGGCAATTTTCTTATTAATATTAAAGGGAACCCGACCGGGCGTTACAATTGAACCTGATTCTTTTGGATAAATATAATAATCGTATGTAGTTTGTGGTGCAAACAATCTCAGGGAATAATTTTTCCCATGCTTGGTAACCCTACTTTGTACATAACGAGTCAGGTTAAAGAAAAACCGGTTATTCTTTAAATAGCCTCCAAATGTTTTAGAATCGTAAGTATAATTAGTAAAGGAGTAATTAAAATCGTCAGGTACGGTCAGGATTCTGTTACTGGCGCTGTCAATCATGTCTAAAAACAAGAGATCAGGTGTTGTAAAGGTTGCATTTCCGGCAAAATCAATAGGCTCAAATTCCAGTTCTGCCCTATGAATGATACTGTTTTGCAAAGTATCCAGTCCGGGGATTTTGAGAATTGCATAAGAACCCGGTGACGATTGCAGGTACAATTCTTCTGCATCGGGGATACCATTCTCGATATCAAGCACAGCATATCCGTGCAAAGGAGTTCGCTTTACTATATTAGCATTATAGGCGTAATAAGTTCCGGATCTAATAAACACCTTAAAGTCAACTGCAAGGGTATCTGTTACTCCATTTTTTCTAACCCGGTAATAACAGGTCAGTTTGGTGTTTTCATTGTAAAGACTATAATAGGTTAAAGCAGATTTCTCCGGGGAAGTGTTCGCCGTTTTTATCGCAAAACCATTGAAAGCATGTTGAAATGCTGAGTCTCTGTTTGAAGACACATATACCGTGTTGGTATCGTAAGCTGCAAATCTTTTCCCAAGGAGGGTATCCAGCGGAATTCGTAAAAGATTGCTGACTTCCTGGGTATCGCTCTTTACCACGATAGTCCTGGAGTCGTCTAAGGTATTTAATTGTACGGTAGTGCTTCCGATTTCATTAAACGTGGTACTGAAACCCGGATGGTTTATAAAGTAGCCTGTACTGTCTTTGAACTCCGGATCGGTGATTTCAAAGACATCGAATTGTTGTATCGAGTTGCTGTCGCCGTATAGTCCGGTATAGGACAGACTGAGGATAACGGAGTCCATGGCAATGATACTGTCTGCATTTGCAAAGGGATTGGGGGAAGCGGAAGCCGGAACGATACCAAAATAAATTTCTGCTTCGGTTTTCCCAAATTCAGGATCGTCCTCTATAATTCCCAGAGCATGATCATCGGTGTAATTTACAACCGAAGAATCCTTCATTAAATAATTATCCGAATAAACCCTGAGATAGGTAACAAAAGTAAGAACATTGTCCACAACCGGCAGTAAATCAGATCCGATATCTGTTGGTGTAATTTTCGTGCAACCACCTGTTAATATAACCATCCAAGTTCCCAGTCCGATAAAGCACAGCAGAAATTTCAACTTCACCTGATGTAATTTTTGTAGAGGAGTTTTATTTAAGGTACTAAGCGCTGTAAAACAACGACGCATGCCGGCTTTCATTCCTGCTGCCTTCATTTTTTATCGTCACGCAAGGTCGTTATACAATTGTAAATAGTCTGTTAAATCTGAATCTGCATTAAATGGCAGGATCTTTTTCCCTTTAACCTTTAAGAATTCATCCGATAATTTCTTCTCCACCTTTGCTGCTCCAAAAGTAATGGCATCTGCATAGGTAGCGCCCCCTCTAAACATGGCGGTGTTATTGTTTTCTTTAAAAGGCTCCATGTCTTTATCTTTAATAGAAGCATGGATAGAGATTTTCTTTAAAAAATCAGTTCCTATTTTATCTTTAAAAGTATTTTGACCGATGGTGTAAACAATTTTGCTGTTACTGAATACCGGCTCTTTCTTATATGCCGTTCTGAGATAAAGAGGAATCAGCCCTGTCATCCAGCCACTGCAATGGATAATATCAGGAGGCCAGCCAAATTTTTTCACTGTTTCCAAAGCTCCTTTACAATAAAAAATGGTACGTAACCAGTTGTCGTCAAACCATTCCTCGTTTTCATCAGTAAAAACGAATTTCCGCTTAAATAAATCTTCATTTTCAAGAAAGTAGATCTGTAAACGGGCATTAGGTAAAGAAGCAACCTTTATCTGCAGAGGGAAATCTTCATTGTCTACTGATACGTTTATGCCCGAAAGCCGTACCACTTCGTGCAACCGGTGTCTTCTTTCATTTATAGTGCCAAAGCGCGGCATTATACACCTGACCTCAAATCCATTTTCATTCGATTTAATTGCCAGATGATTTACTATTTCTGAGAATTCTGTGAGTTCAAGATAAGGAGACATTTCATTGGCAATAAATAGAATTCGTTTCTTAGTAGACATCTTCCGTAACGTGTTAAGTTAGAGTTTTAGATAAAGGTGTAAGCGTGCGCAAAGGTAGTTTTTTTTGCTTAAATAGAGGTGGAAATGACTGTAATTACTACTTTTAGCTCCATTATGTTCATTTTTAAGCAAACAAAAGACCTAAAAAAAATCCTGGAACAGCTTCGGTCGAAACACAAAAAAACGGGATTTGTTCCTACTATGGGTGCACTCCATGAAGGGCATATTTCTCTGATAGACAAGGCTAAGAAGGAAAATGATCTCGTAGTATGCAGCATTTTTGTGAATCCGAAACAGTTTAATGATGCCAACGACTTTAAACTATATCCCAAAACTCCCGAAAAAGACATTCTTCTGCTTACAAAAGCGGGTTGTGATGTTCTTTTCATGCCTGAGGTTGAGGAAATATATCCTCCCGGACTGAAAATGGATGAACAATATGACCTGGGGTATCTTGAAACGGTATTGGAGGGAAAGTATCGTCCAGGCCATTTTCAGGGCGTATGCAGGGTCATGAACCGCTTATTGCAAATTGTTCTGCCCGAACAACTTTACCTTGGACAAAAGGATTATCAGCAATGTCTTATTATAGAACGCCTCTTATATCTCACAGGTATTAAAGTAAAAATAGTTATTTGCCCAACGCTTAGAGAATCGGAGGGATTAGCAATGAGCAGCAGAAACAGGAGGCTTTCTGAGGAGGAGAAAAAAAATGCCAGGGCCATCTTTGAAGCATTAACATTTATCAGAAATCAAATGAAGCCGGGTAGGGTAGACAGAATTTTATCTGATGCGGGGAAAATACTCATAGAAAATGGGCTAATAGCCGATTATGTAGAAATTGCATGCGCCGAAGACCTGCAAACGTTAAAGATTTGGAATGGACATACGCCTATAGTGGCGCTTATTGCAGCCTTTATGGGGAATGTAAGACTGATTGATAATATGATTATTAGACCTTAATTTTGCAAAATATGCAGATAGAAATACTGAAGTCTAAAATACACCGGGCCGTAATTACGGAAGCAAATCTGAATTACATGGGGAGTTTAACACTGGATGAAAATCTGATGGATGCTGCCAATATGATTGAAAATGAAAAGATTCAGATTGTTAATGTAAATAATGGAGCCCGGATTGAAACCTATTTGATAAAAGGAAAGAAAGGCTCCGGGGTTTGCTGTCTTAATGGCCCTGCCGCCAGGCATGGCGCTGTGAGTGATACTATAATTATTATGTCGTATGCCACAATGGATTTTGAAGAGGCCAGGCAATTTAAGCCTGTGGTTATTTTCCCTAAGGAAGGGAACCTCCTTCCGTAATAGTAAATTTTTTTTAGAAAATCATACTGATGAAGAAAAATACAGTAAATGTGCTGCAGTATGTTTTTTTCCTGGGCTTGGGTCTTTTTTTACTGTGGCTGAGTGCTCATAATCTATCGGATGAAAACTGGCAGCATTTAAAAGACGCACTGAAAGATGCCCATTACCTTTTGGTATTACCAGCCATGTTGTTATTGATGATTAGCCATTATAGCAGAGCCTTACGCTGGCAAATCCTAATTCGTCCACTCGGCTATTCTCCTTCTGTTACCAATACTTTTCTGGCAACAATTCTGGGATATTTCTTCAATCTTCTGGTTCCGCGTTTAGGGGAGGTGATGAAATGTACCGTTTTGGCTAAACACGAAAAAATTCCTGCGGATAAACTGATTGGCACTATGGTAACCGAAAGGGTTTTTGATTTTCTTTGTCTTCTGATCATTATAGCTTTCACAATAGTCTCACAGTTCGACATGATTCATCACTATGCTTCGGGGCAGTTGCTCAATGTTCTATACGATGAAGCCGGACATTTGAAATTGTACAGAGTGGGTATAAGTATTGGGATCCTGGCAATAGTTATCGCAGGGTTAGTCTGGTTATCAAACACTTTCGCTTCTTCAAGGTTTATGCAAACCGTTAAGCGGTTATTAAAAGGCGTGGGGTTGGGGATTTTGAGTTTTAAACGTATGGAAAAAAAAGGCGCCTTCCTCTTTCATACCGTTTTTATATGGACGATGTATCTTTTAAGCATTCGAATTGGTTTTTATGCAATGAATGCAGTAAGCCACCTTGGATTTGGAGCAGGGTTTTCCATTTTGAGTTTTGGCAGTATTGCTATGATGGCTACCCAGGGCGGAATAGGAGCCTATCAGTACACTATCCAAAAGTTATTGCCTTTGTATGGCATTAATGAGGGACCTGCATTAGGATTTGGATGGATATTATGGATTGCGCAGACTGGAATAGTTATTTTTGCAGGAATTATAAGTTTAATTTTATTACCAGTTTTAAATCGGTCAAAAAATGAAATATCCGGGAAGCTCAAATAATAAGATTTTTACTTTCGTGGAAATGCAACACCAGGTTAAGCGCTGGAGGTTGTTAGACAAAACTATTGTCTTTACAAATGGTTGTTTTGATATTTTGCATGAAGGCCATTTGGCAATCCTATCCCAGTCAGCAGAATTGGCAGATGTATTAGTGGTAGGTGTAAATACCGATGCCTCGGTAAGGAGGTTGAAAGGGGAAAGCAGACCCATAAATATAGAATCTTTCAGAGCCAAATTACTTTCTGAGATGACAATGGTAGATGCAGTAATTCTGTTCGATGAGCCTACTCCGCTGGAGTTGATTCGTATGATTACGCCTGATGTGCTGGTTAAGGGTGGCGATTATGCTGTAGATCAGATTGTTGGCGCAGAGGAAGTGATTAAAAATGGGGGAGAGGTAAAAATAATTCCTTTTCTGCAGGGTTTCTCCACTACTTCCCTGATAAAAAAAATCCAGGAACTCTAATTTAATCCAGGCAATTATGAGTGTCAATAAAGATATCAAAAAGATTACTACCAACACCTTGCAGAAAATGAAACGGGATGGTAAAAAAATTGCCATGCTCACCGCCTATGATTTTTCTTTTGCAAAAATATTCGATGCTGCAGGCATAGAAATAATTCTGGTAGGTGATTCGGCAAGTAATGTAATGGCAGGACACGAAACTACACTACCTATCACTTTAGAGCAGATGATTTATCATGCTTCTTCGGTGGTTAGGGGAGTGAGCCGGGGATTAGTGGTGGTAGACCTCCCATTTGGCGCCTATCAGGGGAATTCAAAAGAGGCCTTGAATTCTACCATCCGTATAATGAAGGAGACAGGAGCCCATGCGGTAAAATTGGAAGGAGGTGAAGAAGTAATTGAATCTGTTAAAAGAATCATTTCTGCCGGCGTACCGGTTATGGGACATTTAGGATTAACGCCACAATCTATTTATAAATTTGGCACTTATGTTGTACGAGCCAGGGAGGAAGCGGAAGCCGAAAAACTCCAGCGGGATGCCCAACTTTTGGAAGAAGCCGGCTGCTTTTCCATTGTTCTGGAAAAAATCCCGGCTTCCCTGGCCAAACAGGTATCCCAGCATCTTCAAATTCCGACCATTGGAATTGGTGCAGGTGGCGATTGCGACGGACAGGTATTGGTGATGCATGATATGTTAGGAATTACTACAGAATTTAAGCCTCGGTTTTTACGCCAGTATCTCAATCTCAATGAATCCATTACCCAGTCTGTACAGCAATACATAAAAGATGTAAAAGCCGGGACCTTCCCAGACGAAAATGAACAATATTGATTGATGGATTTAACCCACATTGCAGCTATCCAGACATAAATTGAGCAATAGCGCGGGGTTCA
>CAZFGP010000104.1:0-16346 GCA_964518685.1 uncultured Terrimonas sp. | reverse complement strand
CGCTACGTCCCGAAAAATAAGCAGGACTACTGTCCCAAATATTTTTTCCTGTTTAAAGAACTGTTATTTATTAATCCAACTTTCATTCAATCTTTCTACTACGACCCTCCCGCCCATGGCGGGATGCGCTACTCCCGCTATTGGCGGGACGCTACGTCCCGAAAAATGAACAGGACTACTGTCCCAAATTTTTTCCTGTTTAAAGAACTGTTATTTATTAATCCAACTATCATCCAATCTTTCTACTGCGACCCTCCCGCCCGTGGCGGGATTAATCGTTAGCGGCAGCAAAAGTAATTGAAAATTCCAATTTCAAAAAATCAATAAACATAGTTTATCTTCGCAATACTTTTTACAATGATAATTCTCATTCGCAAAGCAGTAATTACACAGCCGGGGTCTCTGTTTCATCAACAGAAAAAGGATATTTTAATTGCCGATGGTGTCATTGTCCGCATTGCCGATCAACTTGATGAAAAGGCGGATACTATCATTGAAAACCCCCGACTCCATGTTTCTCCAGGGTGGGTGGATATTTTTACCCATTGTTGTGACCCTGGATTGGAACACAAGGAAACCCTTCAAACAGGCGCTCAGGCTGCTGCCTCGGGTGGGTATACCCATATGTTTGTATTACCCAATACCAATCCGGTAATACATAGTAAATCTCAGGTGGAATATATAAAAGAAAAGAGCCGACCTCTGCCGGTAAATATTCATCCTCTTGGCGCTATCTCTAAAAATACAGATGGAAACGATATCGCCGAAATGTACGACATGTATGATAGCGGGGCAATTGCCTTTAGTGATGGTTTGAATCCGGTTCAGTCCGCCGGTATTTTATTGAAGGCCTTACAATATGTCAAGGCTTTTGAAGGCGTAATTATACAAATACCACACGACAAAAGCATCGGTACTTATGGCTTAATGAACGAAGGAATTGTTTCCACCCGATTAGGGCTGCCGGGAAAACCCATCATTGCTGAAGAAATGATGGTAGCGAGAGATATCGAACTGGCTGCCTATGCTGATTCCAAACTGCATTTTACCGGAATCAGCACAAGGCGTTCGGTAGAACTCATTAAAAATGCCAGGGAAAAGGGCTTATCGGTAAGCTGCTCTGTTACTCCTTACCACCTGCTTTTTTGTGATGAAGACCTGATAGATTACAATACTAATCTAAAAGTAAATCCTCCATTGCGCACCCGGGAAAACAAGGAAGCACTGGTAGAAGCTTTGAAGGAAGGCTGGATTGACTGCGTTGCATCTCATCATCTTCCACAAGACTGGGACAATAAAACTTGTGAATTTGAATATGCAGGATATGGAATGATTGGATTGGAAACCGCTTTTGGAATCGTCCGCAAGCAGGGAATAGATTTAGCGCAATGGATTAGCTTATGCTGTATTAATCCCAGGAAGATATTCAATTTGCCCGCTGCTTCTATTGCCGAAGGAGAGCCGGCAGATCTAACCCTCTTTGACCCGGATCAGGAATATTATTTTGAAGAAAAAGATATTTATTCGAAATCTAAAAACTCACCTTTAATTGGAAAAGCACTTAAAGGCAGGGCAATAGGAATAATTAACGGAGAGAAGGTATTTTTGAAAGCATGATTTTCAATAATATTAGATTATGGAAAACAAACACACAAATATCGGCGTCACTTACGGACTGATTTCTGGTCTCGCAACTGTTATTTTCAGCTTAATTTTATACCTGGGAGGAGTAAAATGGTTTGTACATCCAATTGCTTATCTGGGTTTTTTAATACCGATTGTAATAGCAGTACTAGCCGGATTGAAGCAAAAAAAACTGGGTGAAGGATATCTTGATTTTTCAGCCGGACTTAAGGTTATATTTACCACTTTTGTTATTGGCACCGTTATTGGCACTTTATTCAGTTTTGTTCTGTTTAATTATATTGACGTTCCATTTCGAGAAGCCCTGACTCAGGAAACCGCTGAAAGAGCACAGAAGATGATGCACAATTTCAAGGTTCCTCAGGAAGAAATAGATAAGGCTACAGAGGACATGATGAAAGGGAACAACTATGATTTCGGCAAACTGGCATTGGGAACCGCATTTTATTGCATTCTTTGGTTCATCGTAAGTCTTGTGATAGCCGCAGTCATCAAAAAGAAAAGACCGGATTTTCCTTCAGCACTTAATTAAACAAGCCAATTGTTTCATATGGATATCAGTGTTGTTATTCCATTATTTAATGAAGAGGAGTCGCTACCTGAACTTTGTTTGTGGATAATGAAGGTGATGATTGACAACAATTTTTCCTATGAAATTATTCTAATAGACGACGGGAGTACCGATAATTCCTGGAGTGTTATCGAGCATTTAAGAGATGTCCATTCCAATATAAAAGGAATTAAATTTCAACGAAATTATGGAAAAAGCGCCGCTTTGAATGAAGGGTTCAAATGTGCCCAGGGTGAGGTTGTGATTACAATGGATGCAGATTTACAGGATAGCCCTAATGAAATCCCGGACTTAAGAAATATGATTCTTGAGAAAGGGTTTGATCTCGTCAGTGGATGGAAGAAAAAAAGATATGACAACACCTTTTCAAAAAATCTCCCTTCTAAATTTTTTAATGCGGTAACCAGAAGGATATCCAGGATAAAACTACATGATTTTAATTGCGGGCTGAAGGCATATAAAAAGCAGGTAATAAAAAGTATTGAAGTATATGGGGAAATGCATCGTTATATCCCTGTTTTAGCAAAATGGGCGGGTTTTAAAAAGATCGGTGAAAAAACAGTGGAACATCATCCCAGAAAATATGGAACCACAAAATTTGGATGGGAACGTTTTATAAATGGATTTCTGGATCTGGCTTCCATTATGTTCGTAGGCAGATTTGGAAAACGACCCATGCATTTTTTTGGATTGTGGGGTACCATATTCTTTGGTATCGGATTTATTCTTACCATTTACCTTATGATCAGTAAGATTGTTGATCCGGAATTTGCATTAACTAACCGTCCAACATTTTTCCTTGCTTTAACCCTGCTTCTGATAGGATCACAACTCTTTCTTGCAGGATTTACAGGGGAACTCATCGCGCGCAACTCTCCGGAACGAAATTATTATCTGATAGAAAAAAAAATAGGCCTCGGATAGCCTGACTGACAGTAATGAAGAAAAAAATTGTCATTATTGGACCGGCTTATCCTTTACGCGGAGGGCTGGCAACCTTCGATGAAAGATTGGCAAAAGCATTTCAGGATCAGGGTAATGAAGTTTATATTTATACCTTTTCTCTGCAATATCCAAGTTTTCTCTTCCCAGGAAAAACACAATTTTCATCAGACCCTCCACCTAAAAAACTAAACATAAGAGTTTGTATCAATTCAATAAACCCTTTCAATTGGATTAAAACGGGTAGGCGATTGAAGCGCTTGTTGCCAGATATAGTTGTGGTTCGTTTTTGGCTACCTTTTATGGGCCCCTGCTTCGGAACTATTCTGAGAATTATAAAAAAAAATCACCACACCAAAGTAATTTGTATTGCAGATAATATTATCCCTCATGAAAAAAGACCAGGTGACCGTTTGTTCACCCGATATTTTATAAGATCTGTGGACGCCTTTATCACTATGAGTGAAAAAGTGCTTTCCGACCTTCGGAGTATTGAACTTTCGAAACCGGCGCGATTTGTACCTCATCCGCTGTATGATAATTTCGGAGTTTCTGTTGGCAAAGAGGAAGCCAGGGAGCAATTGGGATTACCTAAAGATGAACAGATTGCTTTGTTCTTTGGGTTTATTAGAAAATATAAAGGATTGGACATTCTACTGGACGCTATGAAGATAGTGAAAGACAAAATATCTGCTCAGCAGTTATTGCCATTACGATTATTAATAGCCGGTGAATTTTATGAAGATGCAAAACCCTATCTTGACTTAATTAAGAAAAACAATATTGAGGATTGGGTGATATTAAGAACTGATTTCGTACCTGACAGTGAAGTAAAGTATTATCTATGTGCTGCCGACGTAGTAATACAACCTTACAGAAATGCCACCCAAAGTGGTGTTACTCCCCTGGCTTATCATTTTGAAAAACCAATGATTGTAACGAATGTTGGTGGATTGGCAGCAATGGTTCCGGATGATAAAGCGGGATTAGTTGCCGAGCCGGATGCAGGTCATCTTGCTGAAAAAATTTTAGAGTTCTTTAAAAAAGGAGAAGCTTATTTTTTACCGGGATTGAGGTCGGAAAAGAAAAAATATTCATGGGATAACATGATTGGAACAATTGAGGAAATCAGCGCATTACCTTTGTTGCATAAAAAAGAATAATTAAGGATTCATGATTTATCGAAGTAAGGCACCATTGCGCATTGGACTGGCCGGTGGAGGCACAGATGTAAGTCCGTATTGCGATTTGCACGGAGGCGCCATCCTTAATGCAACCATTTCCCTATATGCCTATGCCAATATTGAAATAATTAAAGAACAAAAAATTGTGCTGGAAGCGGCAGACAGAAAAGAGCTCCTGCAATTTCCAATTGATCGGACTCTTCCTATAGATGGTCAACTTAATTTGCTGAAAGGGGTATATAACCGTATAAAAGAAGATTATGGGATGACCCCAAAGGGGCTCAAATTACAGACATTCGTAGATGCACCAGCGGGATCGGGTCTGGGAACCTCATCAACACTTGTTGTAGCTCTAATAGGCGCCTTTGCCGAAATGCTTAAGTTGCCTCTGGGAGAATATGATATAGCCCGTTATGCGTATGAAATAGAACGCAGGTATCTGAATCTGGCAGGGGGCAGACAGGACCAGTATGCAGCTACTTTCGGCGGTGTAAATTATATGGAGTTTTACGAAAATGACAAGGTAATTGTAAATCCGCTGCGTATCCGCTCCGAGTATTTGCGGGAACTGGAAAATAACCTGGTTTTGTTTTTTACTGCATCAAGCCGGGAGTCTGCTGCAATTATTAAAGAACAGCAAAGAAATGTATATAGCAAAAAAGAAAGCCCTATAGAAGCTATGCATCAGTTGAAGAAACAAAGCCAACGGATGAAAGAAGCACTACTGACAGGTAACTTTGATGAAATCGGTGAAATTTTGGACTTTGGCTTTGAACAAAAACGCAGAATGGCAGCCAATATTACCAATCCTTTGATTGAAAAAATATATGACGCTGCAAAAAAAGCAGGTGCATCAGGAGGAAAAATATCTGGGGCCGGAGGCGGTGGCTTTATGGTGTTTTATTGTCCCGGAAATGCCCGATATCAGGTAATTGATGCCCTGGGCCAATTTGAGGGCGAAGTGAAACCATATACCTTTACAAAAAATGGATTGTTCACCTGGTCTGTTTAGTTACAACGAATCAAAGCTAAAATTTTTAAGCAGATATAGACATGCAGAATAAAATTAAAAATATCATTGGAACAGCTGTAATGGTGAAGCAACAACTGTTGCAGGACGAGCAATTATTACAAACGATTGAAAAAGTAACTAATATTATTGTTCGGGCTTTTCAACAGGGAAATAAGGTTTTATTTTGTGGCAATGGTGGCAGCGCTGCGGACGCACAACACTTAGCAGCAGAATTCAGCGGACGATTTTATATTGACCGGGATGCGCTTCCAGCCGAAGCACTGCATACAAACACATCTTATCTTACAGCAGTAGCAAATGATTATAGTTATGATGTGATCTATTCCAGACTAATTAAAGGTATAGGAAAGAAGGGAGATATATTGGTTGGGATGTCAACTTCAGGAAATTCCAGAAATATTGTATTGGCTTTAGAACAGGCAAAGATTAATGGGATGACCACTATTGGTTTCACCGGGTCCGGCGGTGGCAAAATGAAGCAACTAAGCGATTACCTGATTGATGTTCCATCGAATGATACGCCACGGATACAGGAATTACATATGTTATTAGGACATATCATTTGTCAGTTAGCAGAAGAAAAATATTTCGAAAAAACAATCTGATCCCTTTAACCACAGGAAAAAATGAGTGCCAAT
This sequence comes from uncultured Terrimonas sp., assembly GCA_964518685.1. Lineage (GTDB taxonomy): Bacteria > Bacteroidota > Bacteroidia > Chitinophagales > Chitinophagaceae > Agriterribacter. Next base: position 10,334 of record CAZFGP010000104.1, on the reverse strand, counting down.
ATTCAGGAAGCTATTGTACTTGCAGGTGGACTGGGTACGCGTTTAAGAAGCGCAGTTCCGGATTTACCGAAGTGTATGGCGCCTGTGAATGGAGTGCCATTTGTTGACCATCTTATAAACTATTTACAACACCAGGGAATAAAACGATTTATATTCGCATTGGGCTATAAAAATGAGGTCTTTGAAGTCTTCCTTCGGAACAGGTTTTCACCAGGTGAATATCGGATATCAGTAGAATCAGAACCTTTAGGAACAGGCGGCGCCATCCTACAGGCCTCGCAGTTGGTGGAAGGTGAAAATGTGCTGATTGTAAACGGAGATACGCTTTTTCAGGTAAGTCTTTCAAAACTGGCTACTTTTCATTTAGATAAAAAAGCCGACTGCACGATTGCACTTAAACCCATGAAAACATTTGACCGGTATGGTGCAGTGGAATTAAATGAAGACCAGTCGGTAAGCAGGTTTAAAGAAAAACAATATTTCAAAGCAGGGCTTATTAACGGTGGAGTGTATACTTTGTTTCTGCCTTCCTTTTGTAAAAAACAATTCTCTAAAAAGTTTTCATTCGAGCAGGACTACCTGGAGCAATTTTATAAAAAAGATAAAATATTCGGTTGGGTACAAGATAGCTATTTCATTGATATCGGTATTCCCGAAGATTATAATAGAGCCACGGTTGAATTTTCTTCACTTAATTTATAAAGGAGAATTCTTAATCCGGACACATAAATATTAGCCATGCTTGATTTAAAACAAATAGACAAGACCTGGACATTATTTTTAGACCGCGACGGAGTAATCAATGATGAAAACATTGGCTCGTATATAACCCGATGGGAGGATTTCAGATTCTGCGATGGGGTATTAGAAGCGCTTAATGTTTTTAGACAAAAATTCGGGTACATTATTATTGTCACCAATCAACGCGGCATCAGTAAGGGATTAATGACTGAGCAGGATTTGAAAGACATCCATTATAATATGCTGGGAATGATTGAGGCAAACGGAGGTCAAATAGACCGCATTTATTATTGTGCTGATTTGGAAAATGAGAGTCCGAACAGAAAGCCCAATCCCGGAATGGGTCTCCAGGCAAAAAAAGACTATCCCACTATTGATTTTAATCGGTCAATTATGGTAGGAAATACTATGAATGATATGATTTTTGGTAAAAAATTGGGAATGTTCACCTTTTTTATTTCTTCTAACCGCACTCCGCCTCTCCTGCCAAATGCAACCGTTGATGCAGTCCTTTCATCTTTGAAAGAAGTATCCCGGCTTTTCAGGCAATAAATGATACATTTTCAGGTTAAAACTCAAATAACGAGCTTACACAACCAGCCAATTAAAATTTATAAACGTATATATTTGCAACCTTAAAATAAATATGATGAAAAAACGGAACCTATTGCTACTGATGTGCGCCGTTGCAGCCTGCACCTTAATTATTCCTGAAAAAGGATAAAAGTCCAAAAGAAGAGGAAGATCCGGATAAGAACCTGCCGGCATTGACGAATGTAATAGGGTATTGGAAAGGAACATATACCCCCGGAAATACTGATTATGCTTTTTTGGTGAAAGAAGAAGATCACAAAATTATTGTTTACGCGAACAGCGCTGATACCGCAAATGCTGATAAGGCCTATGGTACCTGGACTTTTGATCCGACTACTAAAAAGTTTACTTCCTATTATATTTATAACAAGGAACTCTCCAGGTCTTATTCTACTACAGGTGTCCTTATTCACAGAAGACTGGAAGGTACCTGGGGTCCTCAGCTTTCTATTAGCGGGGGAGGAACCTATAAAGTTAGATTTATTCAATAAGGCTCCCTATAAGTTACAATACATCAGCAGGCTGTGGGATAGGGTGTATTCCGCATTTTTACTCTATACGGGCATACATGTCGGTGCAGGTACCGAACCGTAGTGAGCGCTACAATCGGGTGACACCCGCCTGCGAAGATATGGGATGCGCCCGTGGGGTATTTATCTCCGCGCCTGTTGATCTTTGCCGTTTCAATAGTTGGCCTTATTCATTTCTGCATTAAAGTGATATTTTATCCCCGCCGGAGTTTAATCCTGCCAAACTGACATTTTTTTTATCCTTTTGGTTATCTTTGTCTTTTCTAAAGTTTAGATCAGACCATGTTGGAAGTTTTGAGATCGAAAGTTCATGATGAGACCAGGCAGGGAGAAGCATTTGCTCCTCTTCCTGACGAATATAACAGATATAATAAAAAATTCTATATAGAAAGTTATGGCTGTCAGATGAATTTCTCTGACAGCGAAATTGTTGCTTCCATTTTAAATAATTCCGGGTTTGGAGCAACACAGAGCTATGAGGAAGCAGATTTAATTTTTTTAAACACCTGTTCGGTTCGTGAGAAAGCGGAACAAACCGTTCGTAAACGGCTCACAGAATTTAGAAAAATAAAAGAATCTCGTCCGGGAATGTTAGTGGGCGTACTCGGATGTATGGCTGAAAGGCTGAAGTCGAAGTTTCTGGAGGAAGAACACCTGGTGGACATTGTAGTGGGACCAGACGCGTACCGGAGCCTCCCGGATCTGATTGAGGAAGCGGAGAGCGGTCAAAAAGCGGTGAATGTCTTACTCAGTCGCGAAGAAACCTATGCAGATATTTCGCCGGTAAGATTGAACAGCAATGGAGTTACAGCCTTTGTGAGTATAATGAGAGGCTGCAATAATATGTGTACCTTCTGTGTAGTGCCCTTTACCCGCGGAAGAGAAAGAAGCAGAGACGCATTTTCTATTGTAAAGGAGTGTGAAGATTTATTTGAGCGGGGTTATAGAGAAGTTACCCTATTAGGTCAGAACGTGGACAGTTATTATTATACCCCCGAATCAGTTACCGGAGATCCCAGCAATAATAATTCGAAAACGGTTACGTTCGCCAATTTGCTGGAGAAAGTGGCCATGATATCTCCTTTATTGAGGGTACGTTTTTCCACATCCCATCCAAAAGACATTACAGATGAAGTATTGTTTGTAATGGCTAAATATCACAATATCTGCAAATACATTCACCTTCCGGTACAGAGTGGTTCAACCAGAGTTTTACAAATGATGAATCGCACCTACACACGGCAGTGGTATCTATCTAAAATTGACCGTATTCGCGAAATAATTCCTAACTGTGGGATCAGCAGCGATGTTATTGCCGGCTTTTGCACAGAAACCGAAGAGGACCATTGTGATACTCTTTCCCTGATGGAATACAGTCAGTACGATCTTAGCTACATGTTTTTCTATAGTGAACGACCCGGCACACTGGCGCAAAGAAGATTTGAAGATGATGTACCGGATGACGTTAAAAAAAGACGGCTTCAGGAGATCGTAGATTTGCAAAACCGTTTATCCGGCAAGAGTAATGAGAAAGATATAGGACAATCATTTGAGGTTCTAATTGAAGGCGACAGTAAAAAAAGTACACAAGACTGGATGGGAAGAACTTCTCAAAACAAAGTTGTGGTTTTTCCTAAAGACCCCGATGGAAACCAGAAAAAAGGAGATTATGTAACGGTAATCATAAACGGATGCACCAAAGCTACACTTTTTGGAAAAGTCATCTAAAAATACAATCTAAATTAATAGCCGGAGAAGATGGATATACAAGCAATAAAAAACAGGTTTGGTATTATCGGTAATTCACCGGCTTTGGGCTATGCTCTACAAGTGGCAGTTCAGGTGGCTAATACCGACCTTACCGTACTCATCTACGGAGAAAGCGGCGTGGGAAAAGAAGTATTTTCGCAGATCATTCATTCTCTATCTTCCCGAAAACATAATCCTTTTATTGCCGTAAACTGCGGGGCTATTCCGGAAGGCACCATTGATTCGGAATTATTCGGACATGAAAAAGGCTCATTTACCGGTGCCGTGGATAGCAGAAAAGGCTATTTTGAAACCGTAAACGGAGGCACTATTTTTCTTGATGAGATAGGAGAATTACCACTGGGTACCCAGGCACGATTGTTGCGCGTTCTGGAAACCGGAGAATATATCCGGGTGGGTTCCTCTAAGGTGCAGAAAACAGATGTAAGGGTAGTGGCAGCTACCAATAAAGATTTATTGGAATATACCCATAAAGCAAAATTCAGGCAGGATCTTTATTACCGGCTTAATACTGTCCCTATCAGGGTACCGGCATTGAAAGACAGACCCGAAGATATTATTCTTTTATTCAGAAAATTTGCTGCTGATTTCTCAGAACGTTATAAAACACCCGCTGTACAATTGGATGACGAAGCGAAAGGACTGTTAATCCAATATCCGTGGCCGGGGAATGTGAGAGAATTAAAGAATATTGCTGAGCAAATATCGGTACTGACACAGGATAAATTGATAACAGCAAGTCAGTTGCGTCAGTTTCTGCCCGAACATCATAACAACCGGATGCCGGTATTATCAACTGGTGGCGGCAATGTTTCCCATGCCGAGTTCGCCAACGAAAGGGAGATTTTATACAAGCTCTTTTTTGACATGAAGAAAGACGTTACGGAACTGAAAAAAATGTTTGTAGACATCCTTCAAAATCCACAACGCACGAGTTCCGCAGTAGCCTATACCAAGGAATCAATACTTAACGACTTTCATGATTTGGAAAGAGGGACAACTGTTTCGTCTGCAGCTCTTGTCCAACCGGCACAACCGGTACTCATCAATAATAATGATATCTATGAACATGAAGAAGTTGAAGAGTCGTTGAATATTATGGATAAAGAAAAAGAACTAATTGTTAAAGCACTGAAAAAACATAAAGGAAAGCGAAAAGATGCTTCGTCTGATCTGGGCATCAGCGAAAGGACCTTATATCGAAAACTGAAAGAATACGATATTAATGAATAATCCGATATTCAGAGCCGGTCTTTTGTTACTGATAGCATCTGTATTTCTGCAGGCTACTTGCAGTTATACTATGAAAGATATCAGTATCCCTCCCGAAGTAAAAACGGTTCGGGTAAACTATATAGAAAACAGAGCAAGATATATTAATCCACAACTGAGTCCCCAACTAACCGATAAACTGCGACAAAAAATAACAGGACAAACCCGTTTAACCATTATTAACGGTGATGATGCTCACTACGATATAAGTGGCTATATCACAGATTTTTCAGTGAACACCTCTGGTATCTCCGGAAAGGAAGCGTCGAGTAATAATCTTAACGTAACGGTTCATATTATTTTCAAGAACCATCTGGACGAAAAAAAGGATTTTGAATCAGATATAACTCGAAATTTTCCATTCTCGGCTTCCCTTAGTTTTTCGGATGCGCAAAATCGTCTGATGGATGAGATTCTGAAGAATGTGTCTGACGACATTTTTAATAAAATATTCTCTAACTGGTAAAGGGCCGTATCTTCATGATAATGAATCCTGCTATAGAAAATCTGGCGTTGCTGCAGTTCCAAAAGGATAACCTGGAGGAGATAGACGTGTCGGCAATTGAGCAATTAGCCAACAAATATCCTTACTATGCTCCAATACAGTACCTGCTTGCTATAAAATACAAGCAAATGGAGGCTTTACTGTACAGATTACAACTACCCAAAACTGCCGTTTTTTTCAGCAACCCACACTGGCTTAACGATTTACTTCAAAGCGAGAAGAAGAAGGAGAAAGAAGAAGACGAAAAAATGGATTCAGCAATAGAGGATAGCATAATAGAAGTAGAAGAAGATAAAAAATCCAATCCAACTCCTACTGAAGAGCAACATGATGAAGATCCATCACCATCCGGGGTAGCGGAACAAAATCAGGCTCCACCTACGATTAATGACATCCCTGTGCCTGTGAACGAACCGGAACAAGGGGTTGCTGCAACATCTTTATTATCCACTTTAATACCGGAAAGCAAATTATTACCCGCTGTACCGGTTGAACCCTTATTTACCATAGACTATTTTGCCTCTCAGGGTATCCGCTGGAGTAACGAAGAAGGGAGTGATAAGCTGAGCAAAAAACTACGCAGTTTTACTGAATGGCTAAAAACCATGAAGCGGATTCACCCTGAAAAACTGGAGCAGGAAATGGACAAGGGTAGAGATGCTATTATTCAGGATATCGCAGAACATTCTAATGAAGCCGATGAAGTAATTACTGAAGCTATGGCTGAAGTATATGCCCGACAGGGTTTAAACACAAAGGCTATTGAGGTGTATCAAAAATTAAGTTTGCTCAATCCCAATAAAAGAACTTATTTTGCTGCCAGAATTTCCAAATTAAACTAATTTTAGTATGGGCATCTTGTTTCTTAGCTTGATCATTATATGCAGTGTGGTACTGGCATTAATCATCCTGATCCAAAATCCTAAAGGTGGAGGGCTTTCAGGAAGTATTGCAGGGTTTAGCAGCCAGTTTATGGGGGTAAAACAAACTACCGATGTGTTGGAAAAGGGTACCTGGATCTTTGCTATAATCATTGGCGTATTATGTCTTTTTTCCTCCTTATTTTTGAGTTCGGATGGCAGCAACAATCAGTTTATAAAAGGAATTAACACCAATCAGCAGCAACAACAAACCTTACCCATTGCTCCTTCACCGGTTGCGCCACAACAGGAAACACCTGCACCTGTTCAACCTAATTGACATTTTAACATAAGATAATTGAATACCGGAAAACCCTGTTTTATGGCAGGGTTTTTTGTTATATTCAACCTTTAAAAGAAGAAATAAATAACACCTTATGATTAAAAACCTGATTTTGCTTTTTATTGTTATTCTCACTCTTTTTTCAGCATGGAAAATTTTTGGTGGTAATACAAATTTTAAAGAAGATCAATATTTTCTCTATATAAAAACGGGCAGCAATTACGAGAGTCTTATTCAGGCTTTAAAAGAAGATCGTGTAATTCGTAATCCCGCCATATTTTCCTGGGTCGCCGAAAGGGTTAATTTACCTTCAAAATTGAAAGCAGGGAGGTACAAGATAGAGAAAAGTGCCAGTATCTGGCAAATCGTGCAGATTTTGCGTAATGGTATTCAGGCGCCGGTCAATCTAATTATAACCAAGCTCAGAACAAAAGAAGATCTCGCTCGCATAGCAAGCCGCAAACTCGAATGTGATTCCGCTTCCATTATAAATCTTTTAAATAATTCAGATTCTTTATTAAAAATAGGCGTTGATACTCATACTGTAATGACACTGGTTATCCCCAATTCCTATTCGTTTTTTTGGAACACCTCAGCAGATCAATTAATGCACAGGCTATTCAAAGAAAATGAAAAATTTTGGCGTGAAGACCGGCTGCAAAAAGCACAAAAACTTGGACTCTCACCTCAACAGGTATACATTTTAGCCTCCATCATTGAGGAGGAGACTAATAAATTTGATGAAATGCCAATAATGGCCAGTGTATATCTCAATCGTATAAACAGAGGAATGCCACTCGGGGCTGACCCAACGATAAAGTACGCAATTCGTGATTTTGCGGCAAGAAGAGTAACGCTCAAAATGATCACTCAAAGTGCATCATCGCCCTATAATACCTACAAAAACAAAGGCCTGCCGCCTGGTCCCATTTGCACTCCGTCCATCAAAACAATTGATGCCACACTTGATGCTGCAACAACTTCCTATCTTTATTTTTGTGCAAAAGCTGATTTTTCCGGTTATCATTCCTTTGCAACAACGGAATCTGAGCATTTTAAAAATGCCAGAGCCTATCAGAAAGCATTGAATCGTTTAAATATTAAATAAGATTTTCGGATATTGAGAAACTATGACGAAGCTGGAGCACAAGATTGTGGCGTTACGGCCGGTTAATTTTCTAATTGAAAAGTCAAAACAGTTGATTTTACCTGGCTTTCAGGGCTTGCCACTTTATGATGTAATGTTGTTTTTATTGAGGCAAATCAAAAAAGAGGGATTGAAGATCCGGGCCGCTGCTATTTCCTTTAACCTTTTGATGGCTATACCTCCTTTTCTCATTTTTCTTTTCACCCTTGTACCCTATTTGCCGGGGCAGAAAGATTTTACGAAAGAATTACTCGGGTTAATAAGGGACCTGACCCCTAACAAAGATACTTATGTATGGGTAAGAGATTTTATGGAAGATTTCACCAAACCCAGAGAGGGCTTACTTTCTGTTGGCTTTATTACTGCCGGCTTTTTTGCTTCTAATGCAATGCTTGGAATTATGAATTCGTTTGACCGCTCTTTACATGTTATGTACAGACGCAAAAGAAATTTTTTACAAACCAGAGGTACCGCATTAAAGCTAACTTTTTTTATAGCCATAATTTTCATGGCGTCTATATTATTGCTCATTACTCAGGGAAGCGTGCTGCGTTCATTACTAAATTGGATGAATATAGAAAGTGACCGTATCCGTTGGTGGATTAACTCTTTAAGATGGGTAATCATTATTGCATTAATTTATTATGCTATTGGCTTGATATACCGTTACGCTCCTGCTATCCAAAACAAATGGAAGATAAATTCACCCGGCACTATTTTAGCTACTTTTTTAATTATTGTCCTTACTGTTCTATTTAGTTATTGGGTCAATAATTTTGGAACCTACAATAAGGTATATGGGTCTATCGGAACTGTAATTATTCTAATGTCTTCTTTTTTCTTCAACTCCCTGATTTTATTGATTGGTTTTGAATTGAATGTAAGTATAAATCATTTAAGGATGGAGTCGGGAACGAGACGATCTAAGAGTAAAACCAACCAATGAGTTTATTTCAATAAACAAAGTGAATATAAATGAAAAATATTTATGAATTCCCTAATTTGCCATTGCAGTTTTGAAGGAAAAACCTTTTATAACCCATAAAAACAGATTACGATCATGGCAATTATAGCGCCCTCTTTATTGGCCTGTGATTTTTTGAGATTAAAGGAAGTGTGCGATATGCTCAATCGCAGTGAAGCAGACTGGTTTCACCTGGACGTAATGGACGGACGTTTTGTGCCCAATATTAGTTTTGGTATGCCGGTGATAGAAAAGATCCGGGAGGCAACAAACAAACCCTGCGATGTTCATCTGATGATTGAAGATCCGGGGCGTTTTGCTGCCGATTTTAAATCTGCCGGTGCAGATCATCTCACCGTTCATTACGAAGCCTGCCCTCATTTGCATCGTGATCTGATGCAAATTAAAAACCTGGGAATGAAGACGGGAGTAGCTATCAACCCGCATACGCCTGTTCAACTGTTACAGGATATTCTGGAATATACTGATATTGTAATTTTAATGAGTGTGAATCCGGGATTCGGCGGACAACAATTCATACCCCATTCTTTGCAAAAAATTAGAATGCTCCGGGACCGGATTGATCAGATGAATCTAAATACCATCATTGAAGTAGACGGAGGAGTATCCCTAGAAAACGCGAGCGCCATTTTGGAAGCCGGTGCACACGCACTGGTAGCGGGTACCATCATCTTTAATGCAAAAGAACCGGAAGAGGCTATCCGGCAATTCAAACAGTTATAAAGGTCTGAGCCTCAATTTCTGTTGTATCAATCTTTTACAGATTCATACTTTCACCATTTTATCTCCTTATCGGTCCGGCATGCACCTGTCTCCCCTGGATTGTTAGCAAAAGTCAATGTAGTTACAGAAAAGAACCAATTTTATAATAATAGGGAAGCCCCCTCGTTTAATGTATGATAATTTCAATTTCATTTAATCTAATCCCAATCCCCGTGAAGAAAATTTCTTTAATTGAACCTAACACTATGGAGAAAGTGATAACCATATGTCAGCAATACACTCCATTGGATGAAGCAAGCCAAAAAGCCCTGGAGAGTATCATTACCTTAAAGCAATTTCGCAAGAATGAACATGTTTTTGAACAGGATCAGTTTTGTGGAGACCTTTTTGTAATCGTTAGAGGCGCCTATCGTCTGTTTCATAAAACTGCACAGAAAGAACATACTACCTGGCTGGGGTATGATGATCATATCATATCTTCTCTTCATTGTTTATTATTTAATACTCCGGCGAAGGAAAGCATGCATATTTTAGAGGAATCTATTATTGGCGTTATACCCTACAATCAATTGCTTACCCTCGGCAGGCAGTACGCTGCAATAGATAAATTGAATCGTACGATTATGAGTACGTTTATTATGGAAATGCAGGAGAATTTATTTGCCACCCGATTCATGGAAGCAGCAGACCGCTACCACTACTTTACCACCAAACAACCGGAAGCCTTACAACGTATTCCATTAACCTATATGGCATCATTTCTCGGCATCACCAAAGAGAGTCTCAGCAGAATTCGCTCCGGCTTGAGAACAAGAGATAATAGTTACGGACTGAAAAATTCTTATTTACGTAATGCTTCTTAGT
>CAZFGP010000103.1:0-16383 GCA_964518685.1 uncultured Terrimonas sp. | reverse complement strand
TTGGTCGAAATAGTTCCCGAGTGATATTGATGTATTTTTCATTTTTTCAAACTTTTTTCAAAGTTACCAAATATTGGTAAGTATGCAAATTGTTTAGACAGAATATTAAAGTTTGATTTGGTGTTTTTTGTCGAGGACCGAGGTTCTGTAAAATTGCCACCAACGTGTTCATTTATGCAGGCCTGGCTCTGAAATCCATCAGGTTATCTTTACCGTTAATGACCCCCAAAACATATAAACGAAAAATCCCGGCATTTAGCAATACCAGGAGACGAATGAGCGTAACAGTCTTCTAAAAGATCAATAAATACTCTCCCTTACTCCTACTTCACTTTTTTCAACGCAATCAACGTTACCACAGCGGATAATAAGAGGGACCCGGCCATAAAAATATAAGAGGCCCCAAAATCACCGGTAACGCCATTCAGGTAGCCCACCAGATAGGCCCCCAGAAACGACCCTAATGCACCAAAACTATTAATAAGCGCCATTGCTCCTCCTGACACATTTTCCGGCAACACTTCCGGGATAATAGCAAAGAAAGGCCCATAAGGCGTGTACATAGCCCCCCCCGCTATAACCAATAAAATAAAAGAAATCCAAAAATGACCATCTCCTAATAGATAAGATCCGTAAAATGCCACCGCTCCTACCAATAGAAAAGGCCAGACGAATATCTTTCTTTTCAGGGTTTTATCTGAAAAATGAGAACCTACCAACATTCCCACAACTGCCAAAAGATAGGGAACAGCAGATAGCCAGCCTGTGGTTACAAGATCGCTGTCCGGAGCCGAATTAATTATGGAGGGGAGCCATAAAACGAAACCGTAAACGCCTATACTCCATAAAGCATATTGCAAACATAACAGTATCACCACCTTCAGTTTGAAAGCTTCTCTGTAATTTCTCACCGGTTTAATATTTGCCTGCTCCTGCTTCAACTGTTCTTCAAGTGTTTCTTTCTCTACTTCTGTCAACCATTTCGCCTCGCGGGGCCGGTTTTCTATCAGCCGCCACCAGAAAAAGGCCCAGATAATACCCGGCAGACCCTCTATAATAAACATCTCGCGCCAGCCCAACGCCTTTACAAGGTAACCTGACACGATTGACATCCACAGGATGGTAACGGGATTACCCAATATCAAAAAAGTGTTGGCTCTTGATCTTTCCGATCGGGTAAACCATCTGCTTAAAAATATAAGCATAGCCGGCATTACCGCACTCTCCACAACTCCCAGCATAAAACGGATAACAATAAGAAGATTAATATCACTTACCATGCCCGTTGCTGCAGCCAGCGCACCCCATAAAATCAACGACCAGAAAATCAGTTTCTTGGCGCTTTTACGGGCTGCATACAAAGCCCCCGGAATCTGAAAGAAAAAATAACCCAAAAAGAAGAGAGCGCTTAATAAAGAAGATAAAGCAGGTGTAATATTCAGGTCTTCAGCCATACCGCCCGCCGTTGCAAATCCAAAATTCGCTCTGTCTAAATAAGCCAGGCTATAGGTGATAAAAACCACAGGAATGATCCTTATCCACCTCTTTTTTGCAATCGTTGAATTTGCCATAAAAACGAGCTTTTTGTCTTAATAGAAAAAAGTACGATCTCTGTTTGTTTACCAGGTCCTCTTACTCATTATTTCATCCAGTTCCGCTTTTGTCATCTTACCCAATTCAGGATGTTCTGCCAGCCATCGAAGAAAATGTGTTTTTATTTCCTCAGTCCATTGGCTATCAATTTGCCCTGTGGTATATCGGCCTGATTTCACCATCTCAAAACCAAACTGATCTTTGAGGGTAACGAACTCTGAAGTACTCACAACTAATTCTGACAGATGAGCGGGAATGAAGAGTACGCCTTCCTTATTGCCAATTACCAAATCACCCGGCATTACCATTGCCCGACCTATACGTATAGGAGTATTTAATCCCATTAATACCATTTCTTCTAAAAAAGAAGGATGAAAATCACGAACAAAGGCATTGAATCCCTTTATTTCCTGTAAGCCACTGAGATCTCTTGCTGAACCATTAAATACTACACCACAACCCGTTTTACTATAAATGGAATTTCCTAAAGTGCTGCCTATAAGTGTACCTCCATCAATTTTACCAAAGCCATCGGCCACATACACATCTCCCCTGCTAAGCATATCTATAGGCCAGGAATTGGTATTGCCTTTTCTGCCCTGCTTCAAACCCCTGTCTTTTATATTTTTTTCCACATCAGGCCTCGAAGGCATAAACTGCGCTGTAAGTGCGCGGCCCACAACCGGGATGGTATCATTAACCAGTTTCCAGCCTCCTGCAAACTGATTGGTATATCCAACGTTTTTTAAGGCAGTCCAAGCATCGTCTATATTAATCTTTGCGGCTCGTTTTAATATCTCATCCGGAATCCTTGGCCTGCCGTCGGCAAATCTTTCCCCCTTCCACAGGGAGGTAAGAAAAATTAATTCATCTTTCGAAATAGTCTGGGCATAAATTACATCTGCATTAAAAAAGAAAAGAAAAAACAAGCTGCTAAGCCATAAGTGAATTTTCATTATTGTAGTTTAACAGGATTATCAATATGTGCAAAATTTAATTCCTCATATCCTATTGTTTACATTATGGAACCCGCACCTTAATCACCACTCTTTTTACCGTATCACTACCCTGAACACGAATCGAAGGACGATGCATCTCCTGTGGAGAGAAGATAAAAAATGTACCAGGATCGGCAGCATAATACTGACCGTTGTCATTGCTATAAAAAAGAATATCTCCCTTAGAAGAATAGGGAACAGTAATAACGGCATTGGGATCATCAACTGATGCTACTCCCATTTGTGCCTTCCCCCTAATAATGTATTGCAGGTCGTTAAAATAACGATGCGACTCCCATTTAATATCGCCCATTTCCAAAGTAGAAGCTTCCGCAATAGTGGCAATTACATTGCCTTCATCAATCACATACACACCCGGTTTCATTTGTAATAAATCTTTATTATTCAGGAAATCAAAAGCTTCATCCCACCATTTGGGATTCTTTTGATATTGCCTGAAGAATTCCTGCTGATTAATACTGCTGCTGGGCTGAGGTTTAACTTTGTTCGCCGCCTTTCTTGCTGTATACCAATTGGCAAAAGCATCTCCTGCATTTTTTCCGCCACGATTGAATGGAACCACTATTGGGTTGGCTATGCCATTTAAATCATATACAATTTTTCCATCGCGAATAGTCATCTCACACTCCAGTTTTTTATTGGCTTCCATTTTAACTCCTGTATAGTCAAAGAACCCGAATTTCCCATTCCTCACACTGAGTATGGCCAGGTCTGCTCCCGCCCCCACCGAAAGATGCCCCAGATCGCGGCGTTGAATTTCATTAGCAGGATTCCAGGTACTGGCTTCTATTACACGCCTTAAATCCATTCCTATAGCCAAAAACTTAGACATGGTGGTAAGCATGTCTTTCATAGAACCGTTCATACTTCCCACATGTAAATCTGTGCTGATAGAATTAGGATAAAAACCTTCCTTTACTGCTGGAATAGCCTGTGAGTAAGCGAGGCTAATACCTCCGTAGCCTACATCAAACACGATACCTTTTTTTCTGGCTTCCCAAACAAAAGGTTTTATCTTTTTTTCCTGCAAATCGAAAATTGATTCCCGGGCAGATCCCAATTGAGCAAAACAATGGGTGAAGATATCACCCGGTCGGAAATGATCCATGAAAAGCGTCTCCAAAGACAACGCTGGATTACTGCCACCAAAATCAACCATAACAGGAAGATTGCCTGCCATCCTGCCGGCTTTTATAGCCTTGTCTGTTGGCTCCCAGCTATGACCTTCATAATGAGCCAATTTAAACCCAACCACGTATTCTTTGTTTTGTCTGGCAACCAATGCAGACATTTTAGGGTCCATATCCTTATCGCTCTGCTCATATCCTCCCCGCATTCCTTCACCTACAATATTTAAAAACGCCAAAACGCGCGTTCTTGAATTATCAATCGTTTGTCTTTTAAAGGCAGGAAAAGTTCTCCAGCCTGCACTACCTGCATCCACTATGGTGGTTACCCCGTTTCTGAACGTAAAGCCATCAGGCTGAACGGCAAGATTTCCATTAGCATACTGATGGTCGGGTTCCACTCCCCAAAAAACATGTGTATGGATGTCTATCAAACCGGGAGTTACATACATCCCCTGCGCATTGATCACCTGCACAGCTTTTGCGGCATCAATGTTTTTTGCTATCATGGCAATCTTACCATCCGTAACAGCCACATCCATTACGCCATCAATATTGTTTTTGGGATCAATAACATGCCCGCCTTTAATAACAATATTATAAGAGCTTTGCGAATAAACAGGGAGCATCCCATGCAGGAGAAAGGCAATGAGAAATACAATGTTTTTTTTCATTTTATTTTTTTAAAGTTTATAACTTAGACTAATTGGTTTTGCTTTTCTTTTGATTCATCCGGAGTTCTACTCCAGGTTTTCTTTTTCTCACTTTTCGTACTTCATCAACAGTTACCGAACTCTCATTATTGAAATGCTGTCGAATATAAGTTAATATTTGCGCAATTACTTCATCGGAAAGCAGAGACATTTCCGGCATCTTATTATTGTAAGATTTCCCCAACACCGTAATATTTCCCTCCAAACCGTTCAGCACGATATTGATCGGTAAGCTTTTATCGCCTGTCATCCATTCCGAACCGACTAAGGGGGGAAAGCGGTCGTTACCTTTTCCGTCCCGTTGGTGACAAATAGCGCAATAGGTATTATAATTTATCGCTTCAGGTATGGAATTTTCTCGGTCAAGATTGTCTTTAATTTCATCCGGAATTTTCAAATTGGGCGACTCCCGCTTTCTCTTTTCCATCGCCGCTAAGGATGACGTCTTAAAATTGGCGGGGTCTCCTTTAAACATGATCCGCCAGATTTTCCCCTTCTCTGAATCGGACACATACAACGATCCGTCCGGACCTTCCGAAAGACCCATTGGCCGGTACTGTGCATCACTGGTATTTCTTATGGTGTCAACTCCTGCAAAACCATCTGCAAACACTTCCCATGAACCGGAAGGGCTGCCATTTTGAAAAGGTACAAACGCTACGAAATATCCTACCTGTGGATAAGGCGCGCTGCTTGTAGATCCATGAAAGGCAATAAACGATCCGTTTTTATATCGGGATGGGAACTGGGTACCTGAATAAAACAATAAATCATTTGGCGCAAAATGCCCGGGAAAGCTTACTACCGGCTGGGTATAGGATGCTCCCTCTCCCTCTTTTTTTCCATCGCCTCCATATTCAGGATTTAAAAAACGCTTATTCTGTAAATGATCAAAATAATAATAAGGCCAGCCGGCATCAGCGCCTTCCTTAAGCCGGAGAAATTCTTCCGAGGGAAGAATAGCCCCCTCATATTCACTGAATTGATTTGGCCAGGTAGAATGTAAATAATCCCGTCCATGGTCAAGGGTAAATAGATTATCGTCTTCCTTGTTCCATTCCAGAGCAACAATACTTCTTAACCCTGTGGCATAGCGCTGTCCATCCCACTGAAACTGGTTGGGTTTATTGGCATCGAACTTCCAGATGCCGCCTCTGTGTTCCAGGATCGGACAAGGATCCATTCCAGGAGAAAACGGTGTCCTGTCCTGCAACTGACAGCAATCGCTGGGTGCGCCAAAAGGGATATACATATTTCCCTTTTTATCAAAAGCGATGGGCTTGGTGTCGTGCTGTCGCGGAGGCTGGGTATCGGTCAGCATCAATTCCATTTCGCTCCTTGGTACCAATGCTCCCGGCGTTAGCTTTTGCCGGAACACCCGGGTAACCGAGCTGAAATAAAGATAGCCGTTATAAATCCTCATTGCAGTACCATAGCTGCTTCTGTCCTGATAGTCATCAAAAAACTCAACCACATCTACCTTCCCATCATTGTCTTCGTCCCGCAAAGCTGCATTTCCTCCCTCGGATGTGGGGAACCTGAGTTTGGCATAAATATCTCCGTTGGTATTTATTGCTAAGTGCCTGGCCGCACCTTTAATACTGTCAATCACCACCAAAGCCTCGAAACCCTCTGGCAGGATCAAGCCTCCATTATCAGGGTCTCCGGATGGCAATGCGCTCTGTTTACACATAGTAAAAGAGAGAAGAATCCCGAGCCCAAAAAGAATCCTGTTTCTATTCCGCTTCATCCCTTTTATTATTAATAGTGACTACTGGAATATTGATGTTCTTCGATAAAGATCTATGGAACACTGTCGGCTCCGCAATCCTATTCAGATCATATACGATAGAATATGGGAAGGAATTTTAGCTTACAGAATAACACTTATATATATGCGATACAATCCATTTCCACCAGAGAATCGCCGGGTACCCCGCCCTTGGCAACTGCAACGGTGGTTCTAACAGGAGGCTTCTTTCCGAATTTGCCTTTATATACTTCATTCATCCCCTTATAGTCTGCTATATCATTCAGGAAAACAGATACTTTTAAAACCTTTTCCATGGATGATCCGGCCTTCATCAGTTCTTTTTCCAATTCCTTCAATACAATTTCTGTATGGGCTTTAATTTCAAAGGGAGCCACATGAGCGCCTTTTCCGGCAATAAATACCAGATTGCCTAAGCGGGTAGACCCCGAAAACAATGGCGTTTCCTGGAAATCAGTAATATTATTCACTACTTTTTCCGGCGCCGGTTCCGATGAATTGCCGGCTTTGGCCATAAATCCTGCTCCCAAAAGTGCCGAGGCGGAAACAAATAGCTTGCGCAGCGCTGATCTTCTTTCTGTTTTCATTGATGTAAATTTTGATGTTGACAAAAATTTTAAAATGGTTAAAGTCTGAATGATTTACAACTGCCGGATTATTTCTTCACCTTTAAAAACTCTTCCCGCAACCTTCTGGCAACAATTTTTTCTTCACCGGTATTAAGCATAAACACCGTAACGTTAAATCCTCCATCTCCGTTACCAATTACCTCTATGGAAGGATTGCCATTTCGCATCTGCTTTATAAAATCCTCTCTTGTAATATTTATTTTACTATTATCCCATACCACATGCAGGGTGGGAGTATGATTAGCTATTGGAGGCACAAAGATTTTAGTGTCTACGCCATTGATATTCTTAATTGCATCATGAATTACCCCAATTCTTCTTTCCCATTCTTTCCATTCCTTATCATGATCCTGGTGAATATATCTTTCTAATGCCGCATACATTCCTAACATTTCCTCTTTATTCACTTTCATTCCTCTGCCTATGGTTACTCCATAAGGAGAATTGTTAAGGAGCGCACCAGCTATAATTTCCTTTTTCCCCATCAATAAGCCTGTACTCTGAGGGCCTCGTACCGCTTTGCCCCCTGAAAGAGCAACAAAACTGAAACCCATATCATTATATTTCCATAGGTTGGACACAGGCGGTACATCAGCTGCAATATCAATTGTGGCAGGTAATTTATATTGTTTTGCCAGTTGCAGCCATTCTTCATGCATTATCTTTCCCTCCAAAGTATTACAATTCAAAAAATGCATCGCTGCTGTTTTTTTGTTTACCGCCCGGTGTACATCTTCTACAGTCTCTACTGAAATCAATTTAATTCCAGTATTATACAAGGCCTGTTCATATCCGTCATAATGCGCCTTTTGCAACAAAACTTCCGATTTTATACCCGATTCTTCCAGCTGATGAGGAATTTGTTTGATTTTTTCCTTATCAGTACTGGTAAGAATGCCTGCCATGCCCAGGGTTAATGCTGAAAATGCCCCCGCCGTAACCATAGCAGCTTCCGAATGAACCATCTGCGCAATTTTTTCACCCACTTTCTCCTGCACTTCATTTAGCATACAAAACTCCCGCGCACTTTGCGCTATAGCCTCTACCACCTCATCGTGCATTAAAGATGCCGTCATAGAAGTGTAAGTGCCGGCCGCATTGATAAAAGTGCGAACACCCAATTCCTTCAATAGGTTTCTCTTAACCTTAGTAACCGGAGCTCCAATTACTGAACTTCCATGTAAAACAGACCCCAAAAAACCTCCACCAAATGGAAGCAGTCCAATTCCTTTTACTAATGCCCTGCGCTTCATACTAAAGTTTTTAATTAGAATCAGAAAAGGATACCTGCCAATCAGCTTCGCACGTATCCAAAGCACTTTTAATAGCGCTAATGCCTTTCTAAAAATAACAAATAAAAAGATATAATGAATCCAAAGGGAAGTGTATTTTTTTGTCCTGCCCGCTTCAAATCATTCCTAAGACAAGTAATGAACGACACAAAGAGTCCAGCAAGTCTCCGGATCTGATGATTATCTTTTGTTGATGGTGATTGAATCAAGCATGGATCCAGCGGCATCCACAACGGAAATCTTCAATTCTCTGCTGTCCGCAATTGCTTTTAAAACCGAATGGTTTGAATTTATAATGATGGGAAAATTATATGCTCCGGGTTGAGGATCCTTTCTGAAAAAGCGGTGGTAATGGGCACAAAGCATCAAATCAATACCTGCCTCATTCAGCAGCGGAACAAATTTATCGGCAACATCCACTTCCCCATGCCAGCCCCGTAAAGGAGGAATATGCATCACCGCAATCTTAAAAGGCGCCTCCTTGAACAATCGGCTCTGCAAAACCTCCTTTAACCAGAGAGCCTGTTCTGAACGATAGCTATCAAAATCCGTAATCCCATAATACTCAATATCAGAATCCGGTTTGTCTTCTCCCGAATCAAGCACGATAAAGCATACCGGACCCTGTCTGAAGATATAATAAAGTTTTCCGTTAGGTCCCGGAAAATACCGGCCAAAAGCGCCGGCAAACTCACCCCGTGTTTCATGGTTTCCCCTTGCATAATACATAGGTACCTGTCCGGCAAATAAACTAACAGCAGTATCCATAAAACCACCTAAAACCTGCTTTTCATTCCGGGAAGAATTGACCATATCTCCGTTAAATAATACAAGGTCTGTCTTACTCCAATCGGTGCCCTTCAGGAGAGTCTTCAGCATGTCATTTCTTTCATGGATATCATTTACCATTAAGAAGGAAATATTCTTTTTCTGATGGTCATTGGTCCGGAACGAAGGGGGCGTTCTCATAAATACTCTTGTACCCACCATCTCTCCATAACGTACATCTATCCATTTATGACTTAGCACTTCCCGTGCGAACACCCGGTACCTATATTTTGTTCCCCGAGCCAGATGGTCAATTTTCACAACATGAACCGTACCTGTATTTTTTAGTCCGTGACTCGTTGAAAAATACTTCTCCCTTTCCTGATGATAAAAATTGGTGCTGTCGTCCGGCGCCAATTCCACCCAGCCAATTGCGTTTTTGTTGGTGGTCCATACCAGTGTGACTTCGGTTTCGCCTAAATGCTGAAGGTAGGGTCCGTGGGTAATACTCAAATGCTCATCTTCGGTATTTACAACTGCCTGCTGCGATTGAACAGACAGTAGCCCGCCGAAAAAAATCAGAAGGAGTATAAGCAAGTTCTTCACCATTATTCCATCAATTTATACAACTGATCTAAGTTGGGCGAGAGGATAATTTCCGTCCGGCGGTTTA
Source organism: uncultured Terrimonas sp. (assembly GCA_964518685.1). GTDB lineage: Bacteria > Bacteroidota > Bacteroidia > Chitinophagales > Chitinophagaceae > Agriterribacter. Next base: position 6,798 of record CAZFGP010000103.1, on the reverse strand, counting down.
ATGCTCTGCCTTCGGGTGTAGCGTTCGAATCCCGGGGATCAAAATAACTGTGACCTGCTGCCAGTACTCTTGCCGGATCCACCTCATAATCCTTGGTTAATATTCGCACAATTGAAACTGCACGGGCAGTGCTTAATGCCCAATTATCTTCAAAAGTCCTACGGATAGGGATACTATCGGTATGTCCCTCCACCACAATTTCAATCTTCGGATCTGTATTCAGCACCTGCGCAATTTTACCTAATGCTTCCTGACCTTCCTTACCTACAATAGCGCTTCCAGACTTGAAGAGTAGTTTTTCCTGCAGAGAGACATATACTTTACCATTCTTTATATACACATCAAGGTCTTCGGCCTTATATTGTCCTAACGCATTATTAATCGTTTTGCGCAGGTTTTCCACAACGTTACGCTGCTGATCAATGAGTTTTTGTAATGCTTTCATTCTTTTCTGCTGTTCTTCTACCGTAAGTGTTGTGCTGCTCAGTTGTTCCTGAGTAGAGCTTAACTGTTGCTCAGTACTACTTAAAATCTGACGAGCTTTTTCCAATTCCTGTTCCTTTAAACTCTTGGCAGACGCTATTTCAGAAAGTTCTTTTCTTAAGCTCTCATACTGGGCTTTGCTATCTGCCAGGTTTTTTCGCAGAAGCGCCAGATCATTTTCAAACCGAAGACTATCGTGTTGCAAGGCACTAATAACATTGCTTGCTTCTATAAATTTTTTCTTGGAAACACAGGAGGAGAAAACTAAGAATGCACTGCAAATAAGCCAAAAATACTTCATACAATAGTAGGATTTTTCTGCCTTTATATCAGGCTTTTGTTGGTAAAAACAAAAACTATCCCCTCAAAAATAAGACATTAATACTATACCCATACGAATCAATTACTTAACAATCATCTTCCTTATAACAGAAATTAATTCCCCCTTAGTAATCGGCACTCCCATAATCTTATTATATCCTTTAGCATCTACAAGGTATTTATCACGAATAATTTTCACCAATTGTCCATTATTGATTTCGGGGATAAGCACCTGTTCAAAATTACGGATAAGTTTCCCCAAATTAGATGGGAAGGGTCTGAGATAACGCAGATGCGCATGCGACACACGGTAACCTGCCAATTGAAGTTCGGTAACTGCGCTCTTAATCACTCCGTAAGTAGAACCCCATCCTATTACAAGCAGATCTCCTTCCTCTGCCCCATTATCTATTTGCTGTTCCGGAATATCAAAAGCAATTTTTTCCACTTTCTCTTCCCTGATTTTAACCATCAATTGATGATTCTCAGGATCATAACTTACATTCCCCGTTATATCCTCTTTTTCAAGCCCCCCCATACGGTATTCCAACCCCGGAGTACCGGGCACCACCCACGGGCGAACGAGATTTTCATCTCTCAAATAGGGTTGAAACTTCTCTTCATTTTCTTCCAGTGTCTTTTTGAAAGGAACAGTTATCTCCGGCAAATCGGCGCTTTGCGGAAAACGCCAGGGTTCTGCGCCATTAGCAATATACCCATCACTCAATAAAATAACCGGGGTCATATGCTGCACCGAAATTCTGCAGACTTCATAAACGGCATCAAAACAATCATGAGGTGAGGAGGCGGCAATTACAGGCATAGGACACTCGCCGTTTCTCCCATAATAAGCCTGCAGCAAATCGCTTTGCTCCGTTTTAGTGGGTAATCCGGTGGAAGGACCTCCTCTCTGAACATCCACAATCACCAAAGGAATTTCAAGCATAACCGCTAACCCCATTGCTTCTGTTTTCAACGCCATTCCAGGGCCTGAAGTTGTAGTAACACCAAGGCTGCCACCATAAGAAGCCCCAATAGAAGCTGATATGCCAGCAATTTCATCTTCGGCCTGGAAAGTACGGATACCAAAATTCTTATGCCGACTCAGTTCATGCAAAATATCAGAAGCCGGAGTTATCGGATAGGTGCCTAAAAATACAGGCAACCCGCTCTTTTGGGAAAATGCTATTAATCCATAAGCCAGGGCCTGATTTCCCCTGATGGAACGATAGATACCTTTTTCCATCCGGGCTTTTGCTACGGTAAAGATGGTTCCAAAAGCTTCGGTGGTGTCACCATAATTATACCCGGCTTTAAGCGCCTTTACATTACTTTCAAAAATCTCCGGCCGTTTTCCAAACTTTTCTTCCAAGAACGAAATAGTACTGTCCAGACTACGATTATACATCCAATACAGGAATCCCAGCACAAACATATTTTTCGCCCTGTCCTTTTCCTTGGTGCCCATAGCAATCTCTTTCAATGCCTCCCTGGTCATTCTGGTGACATCCATCTTTATCAGATTATAATTTCCAAGACTGCCATCTTCCAGAGGGTTAATCCCATCAGGATACTTAGCCAGCCTCAGGTTTTTCGCATCAAAACCGTCTGTATTGACAATAATCCTTCCGCCTTTCTTGAGTAATTTCAGGTTCACCTTCAACGCTGCAGCATTCATTGCCACCAGCACATCAAATTCATCGCCGGGTGTAAATACCGGATCACTTGAAAAACGCAACTGGTATCCACTAACCCCGGGTACAGTACCCTGGGGCGCGCGTATTTCAGCAGGGAAATCAGGGAAAGTCGCCAGGTCTATTCCCAGAAGAGCAGTATTATTAGTAAACTGACTTCCGGTTAACTGCATCCCGTCTCCACTGTCGCCGGCAAATTTGATAATTACTTCCTGTAAAACCTCCGTCTTTGTAGCCATTACATTTATTTAGTTGAAGAAAGCAAAGTTAGCTTAACCGCAATTTGCTTTTACAAAAAATAAGTCATGAGTTTGTCTTTTTCAGTTCAATCCCTATTTTGAGGGAGTGTCAAATTTTGCAAACTGCCTTAAAACCTCGTAATTCGTTGTTTAACCATTGATTGTGGTCCTTACTGTTATTATTGTCAGCTACAACGTAAAATACTATCTCAGTCAGTGTCTGCATTCGCTTTACAAAGCCGGCAGAAACCTGACGATGGAAGTGATTGTGGTGGACAATTTCTCTACCGACGGCACAAAAGATGATATGACATCACAGTTCCGGGACGTACGGTTTATCTGGAACACGGAAAACAAGGGTTTCGCTAAAGCCTGCAATCAGGGACTGCAGAATGCCAGAGGCGCTTATATTCTATTCCTCAATCCCGATACGATCGTTGGTGAAGATAATTTCGAAAAATCTATTCATTTTTTCGAAACTCATCCTAATACCGGGGCTCTCGGTGTCAAAATGGTTGATGAATACGGTCGTTTTTTGAAAGAAAGTAAAAGAGGCTTCCCCCATCCGTTTACTGCTCTTATGAAATTAACCGGCTTATCCTTCTTGTTTCCGCGTTCGGCTATATTTGCAAGGTATTACCTGGGACATCTTAATGAAAATCAAACCCATGAAACAGACGTTATTTCTGGCGCTTATATGATGATAAAGAAAGAGGTACTTCATCTCACAGGGGGATTTGACGAGGCTTTTTTTATGTACGGTGAGGATATAGACCTCAGCTATCGTATTCAAAAACTGGGATACAAGAACTATTATTATCCGGAGGTAACCATTACCCATTTCAAAGGGAAAAGTACACCGCAAAAAAACTTACGACATATTTATGTTTTTTATAATGCTATGCACGTTTTTGTCAAAAAACACTATAACAAACATTGGGCGGGTTGCTATAAGTTTATGATCCTGCCTGCCATCTGGTGCAGGGCAGGAATAGCCATCCTAATACAGTGGATAAACTATATTTCCAGCTATTTCATAAGAAATAAATAATTACTCTCCGCAGATAACTCGTACCCCTCAAAATACAGGAATTAGGCACATACAAACTTGTGTTATACATTTGTCCGATAACAGATTATTATTAACCCACCTCTATTCAATGGGGCTTATTGAAATACCGATCCCAAAAACAATTGCGAGAACGCTAAAATTGTACGCCGGTACGCAGCGGCGGCAACAGGGACGGGTGTTAAAGAAACTGCTGAAAAAAGCAAGATTCACCGAATTTGGACAAGCCTATCATTTCGATGAAATTTTACTCCACAAAGAACCGGAAAAAGCATTCCAGCAGGAAGTGCCTGTTTTTGATTACGACAGCATTTACGAACAATGGTGGAAACGCACACTTGACGGCATCCCGGATGTTTGTTGGCCGGGGAAAATAGAATATTTTGCTCTGAGTTCCGGCACCTCGGGATCCGCAAGTAAATACATCCCTATTACTAATGATCTGATGCGAGGAAACCGAATAGTCATGATCAAGCAACTCCTAACCCTGCTCAATTATGAGAACATTCCGGTAAAATCTATCCGCAAAGGCTGGCTTATGCTTGGCGGAAGCACAGATTTGCAAAAAGGTGCAGGATATTATGCGGGTGATCTGAGTGGGATTACGGCAAAAAAAGTTCCTTTTTGGTTTTCACCATTCTATAAACCCGGAAAAAAAATAGCCCGTACGAAAGACTGGAATACCAAGCTGGATGAAATTGTGGAGCAGGCACCACACTGGGACATTGGTTTTATTGTGGGAGTACCTGCCTGGATACAGATGTGCATGGAAATGATCATAGAAAAATATAACCTGAAAAACATACACGAAATTTGGCCTAATCTGGCTTTTTATGTGCACGGAGGCGTAGCTTTTGAGCCATACAAGAAAGGATTTGAAAAATTATTAGGTAAACCGTTAACTTATATAGAAACCTATCTGGCCTCTGAAGGTTTTATTGCTTACCAGGCTACTCAGAATAGTAAAGGCATGAAACTGAGTACCAATGAGCATATCTTTCTTGAATTTGTTCCCTTTAATTCGCACCATTTTGATCATGAGGGAAACATTCTTTCCAATGCGGAGGCGCTGCTGCTTGATGAGGTGGAAGAAGGTACCGATTACGCTATTTTAATTAGTACCTCTGCCGGCGCCTGGAGATATCTTATTGGAGATACGGTGCGATTCATCAATAAAAAAAGGTCTGAAATCATAATCACCGGAAGAACAAAACATTTCCTTAGTCTGGTAGGTGAACATTTGAGTGTAGACAACATGAATAAAGCCATACAACTGGCAGGTCAGCAACTCAATATTTCCATACCCGAATTTACTGTAGGCGGAATACCTTATGAAACCTTATTTGCCCATCACTGGTACATAGCCTGTGATGATCAGGTGGATTCTTCTGCTCTCCGGTCAGTAATTGATAATACCCTGAAGGAATTAAATGACGATTATGCAGTTGAAAGGAAAAATGCCTTAAAAGAGGTGTTGATTACTATTTTACCGGAAAGGGTTTTTATGGAGTTCATGCAGCAGAAAGGTAAGGTTGGGGGGCAGCATAAATTTCCAAGAGTAATGAAAGGTAAAATGCTGGAGGAATGGCAGCAATTTATCACTTCAGTAATCCTTTAGATCAAAAATTCATTTTCCTTAACGGTTTTTTGCAAATCCTGTTGTTCAGGGTTTCTTACATTTATGTTTTGAATGATGACCTTAAATGATAAACTATGGCAGAGGCCCTGATAAAAGGATTGGCCCTGGGATTAATCTTAGCTCTATCGGTTGGGCCGGTGATTTTTACAATCATCAAACAAAGCATCCATAATGGTCATGAGGGAGGATTCAGTTTTGTAACGGGGGTATGGATAAGTGATATCATCCTGGTGGTGGCATGCAATGCATTTACCGAACTTGTAAAGGAATTATTAGAATACAAAAAACTGATCGGCTATGCCGGCAGTACTTTTTTGATGATACTCGGCGCTTATTATTTATTTTTCAAAAAGACTGAAATTAAAACAAATGGCAACACCCTGCAAGCTAAACTGGGTCGCGGAGATCACACCCAAATATTTTTCTCCGGATTTTTAATTAACACACTTAATCCCAGCGTCATTATATTCTGGCTGATCAATGCCACTGCTTTTTCAGTGAGTCATACCCTGCAACAAAGAGTCATTATTTTTACAGCCTGTATTCTTTTTAATATGATTGCCGATGCTGCTAAAGTATTGTTAGCAGGGAGTCTGCGAAAAAAACTAACTGCACACAACATCTTACTGATTAATAAAATTTCAGGTGGTATCCTGATAGCATTTGCATTGGCATTGATTTATGGAATTATTTTCTTAAGTGATAAAGTAAATTGATTACTCCAAATGGAGAGGGTACTGAATTACTGTTATTTTTGTAATAACCATCCTGTCATGAATAAATTCCTGTTGTTATTCTTTCTTATAATCATCTCTTCTTTTTTACATGGGCAACAGAGCGATTTTATCTCTTTCAGAAAAAATAACCGGACCATCAAAACCTACTTTAAAGGAATGTCTATCGAATTTATTCACCCAGGAGGAGCCTATATAAACGGAATCATTGAAAACATTAGGAACGACACAATCTATATTAAACAATACGATGTAAGGATGCTTCAAACCCGGTGGGGAACACAAAGTCCCGATACCATCAGCCATTATGATCTCCGGTTCCACTATCACGATATTACTGCCATACCCAAGCCACCGCAAGCTTTCGAGTTTATCCGCAATGGCACACTGTTTATCATTTCAGGCAGTGGATATGCCTTCCTACATATCTTTAATGGGTTAATACAAAAAAGGAGCATTAATTTCAATACGGTTGCTGTTGCGGGGGCTGTAGCAGCAGTTGGATTTACAATGCTGAAATTACGAAAACACTTTTATCCCATTGGAACAAAATACAGGATCGTGTATATGAAAATGAGCACCCCCTGACAACAGGGTATCTATACTGTCACTTTTGCAT
>CAZFGP010000102.1:0-16439 GCA_964518685.1 uncultured Terrimonas sp. | reverse complement strand
GCCCCCAAACTTTTTTCGTAATGCTCAATCAGCTTCGTCTTCGAGAGAAATGAAACATAACCTTCTCCACCACGCTGAAAGGAAAGTTTGCAGGCAAAGGCAACGAGATTTCCCGGCACACCCAGGTATGTCTTACTTTTCCCGATGTTGAATGGTGCGCTTTCAATCAGATGCATGTAAACGTGGTCGGCTTTTACCTCCAAACTTACTACTCCTTGAATGATGTTCGGGTTGTTGGTAATTGTCAGTTTATACACTTCCCTTGCAGGAACTTTAAGTTCACTCACCCAATTAAATTGCCAACCATTTTTCTTGGTCATTCCTTTTACCTCTGCTTTTGTCAACAGTGAAATCTCGGTCGGAAAACTGTCTCCGGATTTTACATTCTCAATAGAATTGGTCAGTTTATCAACCTCAAAATCAAGCCCCTTTTCCTTTTGTTTTTTCACCTTACGAATTTACGAAAAAGGATTCTGTTTTGCAATTCTGCTTGTCTGTAGAAGGGGGTCTGTTGGCATGACTGCTTACACAGATGTTCGCAGATATACATTTTCTCTGCGTGACTCGGTGCGATCCGCGGGAGATCATTAGTTAAGGGAGCTGATAAGCTTATTGTTCAATGCAATATAATCATCGCTCTTTGCTTTGGTAGCCAGTTCGATAGACTTATTAGCCGAAACGATGGCTTCTTTTTTCTTCCCCAATTTAGATAAACATATTGCTCTTTGATACCAAATCCAGAAGGCCTGAGGATCTTTTTCCGTTGCCTTGTTAAACCAGCTAAGCGCTTTGTTCAAATCCTTCCCATTTTCCAGATAAAAAGAAGCGGCGGCAAAATAAGGGAAGTTGTCTTTTCCATCCAGACTGTTGATCTGGGCATTGATCTTGGTATTAATATCAGTGGTAATAGGAATTATTACCGCAGTTCTGTCCCATCCAATAATCATATTCATGGAGGAAGCGAGAATGTTATCAAAAGTGATCAGAAAAGATTCCAGTGCAAAGGGGATATCAGTCGGGGTGACTTTTATTCTTGCCACATCCTGATCTTGTTTGTAAGCGGCGGGACTGGTTACGTCTAATTGTTTGGTAAGAATTACTGTCCATTCGTAAGCGTTGGGGATAGTAAGTAAACCATATTTTCCTGCCGGAACATCTTTTCCGCCAAAATTGACCGCATCGCCAAAAGTGATAGTGGTAGCGGCATTAGCGCCGGTGCGCCATACTTTTCCATAAGGCACAAGATCGCCAAAAATAGTTCTGCTCTTTACAGCAGGACGGGAATAAGACAGTTCGACCGAGGACAAACCGAATTCCTGTTTTAAGGTTTGCAATGGCGATGCAGCCGGCGTCTTCAGCTGTTGTGCATCAGCAAAAAAGAAAATCGCAAAAGAACTGATGGATAACAAAATCTTTTTCATCTGTAGATGTTTTTAGTGGATGATTCAGGTTTCAAATTTTTCCGGATAAACCGGGTAATAAGGTGATTTTTAAGTCAACGCGAAGATAGCGCTTTGCTTTCATCCCGGCTTTTCTATTTCCATTTTAACGTATTAATCAGATGCAGCATATCCTGCTGTAAAAAATCGTAAACGATCCCCAGGGAATCTTCATTGGGCGTGGCATCAAAATACAAGGCGCCGCGAAGAAAGTGCCTGGTAGTATCGGTGGCAAAAAATTGTTTTCCGGTAGCAGCATTGCCACCTACATTAAAAAAAACACCGCCTATCCCATTTGGGGTAACGAAAACTGAATCTTCTATGGAAGAGGCTTTAACGGTATGTTTATAAGTGATCTTATAGGCGTCTTCCCGTAAATTTTCAAAAGTATTCACTGAAGAAGAATCTTTAAATCCGGTTGGTGTTTTTACTTTATACAGCGATTTGCCTCCAATGGTTTTATAACTCAGGTAAATTCGGGCATCGAAGCCCGGGAAATCAATATTGATCCAGTACGGATTATCCGGGTCTTCATCAAAAAAGGTACTGTCTTTTGTTATTTTACTGTATAGCGGGTATTCAAAACTGTAAGGGTAACCGTTCTGGTCAAAAAGCTGATATTCATGAGAGGGGAAGCTAATAGAAAAATAACCTTTGGGGCGTGGGGTATAAGCACTATTGCACGATGAGATCAGAAAAATAAAAAGCGAAAGAAGAAAACTATCGGCGTATTTAATCATCTTATCATTTCTTTGGAAGTTGCTTTAATCGTGATCCTGGAGTTTTATGGCAACTTTCACTTTTTTAATTCTGTTTTTTTCAATCTCCAAAACGGTAAATTCAAAATCCCCAATGGGGATAATCTGCCCTTGATGGGGTATTTCTCCTGCAAGTTCCAGCACCAGGCCGGCCAGGGATTCGCTATCGCCTTTCACCTGATCAAAAGTGTCTTCACTCAACTCCATGGCTTTGCAGGCATCCATAATAATTGTTTGCCCTTCAAAAATGAAAGTCTGGTCATCTATTTTTTTATTTCCACTCTCTTCATCGTCAAATTCATCGCGAATATCGCCAACTATTTCCTCCATTATGTCTTCCATGGTAACTATTCCTTCTGTTCCTCCGAACTCGTCTACCACAATAGCAAAATGAGTGTTTTTTCTTTGCAGTTCCCGCAGAAGATCTTTAATAAGATTTTGTTCGGGAACAAAATAAGGTTGCCGAACCAGGTGCTGCCAGTTAAAGTCATCCTTCTCGTTTATATGAGGCAGAATATCTTTACTGTGTATTATTCCCACTACGTCATCGAGGTTATTTTTATAAACCGGCAGACGCGAATAATGCAGCTCCTTAATTTTCTTTACCAGTTCCTGAAAACCGGTATTGTATTCTATGGCGCTTACATCGAGACGGGTACGCATGATTTGTTTAACCGTCACCTGCCCGAATCTTGCAATACCCCGGAGAATATTTTTTTCTTCCTCTGTAGTATTTTCCCCCGAATTCATCTCTATCGCCTGGTCTATGTCTTCAGGATTATATACATGGTGCGTTTTAAGACCTCCAAAACTTCTTTCAATCCGGTCGGAGAATTTCACAAACCACTTGCTCAGGTTACTGAAGAAACTGTATAGCACTTCAATCAGCAGAGAGGCGCTGTACGCAAATCTTATATTATTTTGAGTGGCAGATACTTTTGGCAGGATTTCGGCAAACAACATCAATAAAAAAACAATGATCACCAATTTAACAATAAAATCCAGGAAGGGATTCGGTTGTTCCATGAGTTCCTCTATCAATACATTGGATACGATGATGATGCCGATATTTACAAAAGTGTTGGTAATATGCAGAGTGGCAAGCAACCTCTTTGGCTGGTCCAGTAAGGTGATGATTCTTCTTGCAGCAGGATGCTGCTTTGTTTTCAGCATATTGATATCGCGGTAAGTAAGCGAAAATAAGGCCACTTCTGCTCCTGATACAAAAAAGGAAATGATCAGTAATAATAATAACAGGACAATTAAAATAGTAATACTTTCGGGATTAACGACTAACAAAACCGGCTGCAATTGCAGTAGTTTGTTAAACATGAGAGATGGGTAATCCAAGCCACATAATTTTGATTAGAAATAGAGTGCAATCATTCCGGCAAGTACCTGCTTCACCTGCTCTTTAACGCATAAAGGTAGGATATTCAGGTAAATTGTTAAAATGCCATATTTTCAGGAGAATCACCGATAGGCGGAACATCACTGCTGTATCCTTCCGGATTATTGAGTCCATGAGGTCCATCCATTCTTTTATCCAGCATAATTAAATTATCACCCACTATCTCAGTAGCAAACTTACGATTCCCTTCCTTGTCGTCCCAGCTGCGGGTACGCAATCTTCCTTCTATGTAAACGAGGCTGCCTTTGTGCAGATATTTTTGTGCCAGTTCCGCTAGTCCCCGCCACAAAACAACGGTATGCCATTCGGTTTGACTGATTAATTTACCCGTGCGATCTTTAAAAGTTTCCGTTGTTGCCAGTGGAAATTTTGCTACCGCAATGTTGCCTTCTAAAAACTGAATGTCAGGATCCTTACCCAGGTTGCCAATTAACATTACTCTGTTTACGCCTCTCATAATACTGGTTTTTAAGTTCATCAAATGAGCCTAATCCGTCAATGCTGACTTAAATTTACAGTATTTTCCTTCAAATAGGTAATCATAAATTTTGGAAAGGCATAGTTCCGGAGTTCCCGGAGAGATATGGCCTCAAATTCTTCACCCAGGGAAGGAGCCTTTTTAGACCGCACTACAATAAACTGTCCATTGATCGTTTGGTGAGTAAGTTGCTGCATATACCATCCGGAGAAGTGCACCACCTCTGCTTTGTTTTGATTCAGGAGCCATTGTATGGAAGGATCCAGCAGGAGCGCTTTTTTGGAGAGGCGACCTTTTTTTTCAAGGAGTAAAAATTCATGGAGGTTTTGCCAGATATCGGATGCGGTTCTTTTTTTGATGTAGATACGGTCTTTGTAACAGACAATAAAATAATAAAACCATCTCTTCTTTCTGGTGAGTTTCTTCTCTTTTACCGGTATTTTTTCCACCAGTCCGAGTTGATAAGCCTGACAATTATGTCGCATAATGCACTCCCCGCACAAAGGCGTTTTGGGTTTACAAACCGAGGCTCCAAAATCCATAATCGCCTGATTGTAACATCCAGGATGCTTTTTATCCAACAGCTCTCCTGCCAGTTGGGTTATTACCGATTTCCCTCTTGTTGAATCCACAGGAATTGTGATGCCCCCTATTCGTGATAAAACACGCTGAACATTTCCATCTACTACAGCGTAAGGGAGATTGAAGGCAAAAGATGCTATGGCGGATGCCGTATAAGGACCTATTCCGGGTAATGCAAGTATTTTTTCATAGGAGGAGGGGAATGATCCGTTGTGTTCACTGCATATTGTTTTAGCAGCTGCAATCAAATTTTTGCAGCGGGAATAGTAGCCTAATCCCTCCCATAGTTTAAAAATCTTTGTTTCAGGAGCCCTGGCTAATAGTTCAACCGTTGGAAAAGCAGTAACAAATCTGAGGTAATAGTCCCACCCTTGTTCCACTCTTGTTTGTTGAAGAATGATTTCGCTCAGCCAAATTTTAAAAGGATCCTTTTCGCCCTTCCACGGCATGGCTCTGAAATTAGATTTTTTATTCCATAACATCAGTTTTTTAGTAAAAAAGGTCTTCATAAACGGATAATTACCTGTTATTCAAGTGTATGTCTGTTTTTTTGTTAATATAATATACAATTTACTGATATTCTCTGCGTTCATTGATAATCAAATAGCCCAGACAGGAAAATAGATGCCGGAGAACAGGAATTAAAAAGACGATAAAAACATATTTTGACAAAAATTTTCAGAAAAAAATATTTTTTATACTATTTTTATTATTGAAATTCATTTACTTATAAAATACAATACCATGCGAAAAGCCGATCTCATTAACAATATCTCTGAAAAAACCGGAATACCAAAAGTAGACGTTTTGGTTACACTGGAAACATTATTTAAGGAGGTGAAAGAAAATCTTTCTAAAGGAGAAAATATTTATATCCGGGGTTTTGGAAGTTTTATTACGAAGAAAAGAGCCGCGAAAATTGGTCGTAACATAAAGAAAAACACAGCAGTACATATACCCGAACATTATATCCCAGCTTTTAAGCCGGCAAAGGAATTTGTAAGCGAAGTGAAAAAACTGCAATCGGTGAATCAGGTTGAGGAGAGTTTTGACGAAGAGACAGAAGATACGATGTAACTTTGCCTCCAAATTTAAAACCAGGTGAAGAAACAACAGTGGATAGTTATAATTTCCGGGATTGTGCTTTTACTGGGGTTGTACTTTTTGGGTCGAACGAAGCCGAACCCATCAGAAGTGCCAATGGCCCAGTCCGGATCGGAAAATAAAGCAGAAAAGTTAGAAACCCAGTCTATTCTTGAAACGGCCAAATCGAAACTCTCTCCCGAACGTCAGGCCTGGCTTACTACCAGGGAAGAATCGGTAGTACGGGGAGATGTGGTTGCACAAAAAATCAAACTTTTTAACGAACTCGCTAATTTTTGGAAAGATTCGGCTCATGTTTCCGAACCCTATCTGTATTATCTTGGGGAAAAGTCAAAATTGGAAAATTCCGAAAAAAGTCTCACTTTTGCAGCCCATTTGTATTTAAGGCAACTTAAAGGGGTGGATCAACAGGCTTTGCAGGTATGGATGGCAACGCAGGCGGCGGATTTATTTAAGCAGGCATTGGTGTTGAATCCTTCCAATGATTCCAGCAAAGTGGGTTTAGGAAGTAGTTATATTTATGGTGGCGCGGGCGCGTCAAATCCGATGGAAGGGATACAAAGCCTGTTAGAAGTGGTGAAAAGAGACTCCACCAATATGTATGCCCAATTTATGCTGGGCTATGGCGGGATAGTAACAGGGCAGTATGACAGGGCTATTGAGCGGTTAAATTTGGTATTGAAAGCGGAACCAGAAAATGTTGAAGCTGTTTTTTTATTGGCGGAAGCTTATGAACGTCATGGGGAAAATGAAAAGGCAGCCCAATGGTATGAAACGGGCAGGAAATTCGTACAAAATCCCGAAGTGTTGAAGGAAATTGATGAGAGGATTAATGCATTAAGACATTGATTTGATAATATTTAATTAACTAACGAAAAAATTACTTGGTTTATGCCTTGTGGTAAAAAAAGAAAACGTCATAAAATCGCTACTCATAAACGAAAAAAGCGTCTGAGAAAGAATCGTCATAAGAAGAAAAACAAATAACTACTGCTTTTTTCAAAGCCGGATAACCTGCACTGGCTGATGTATATGAAGAAATGAAGACTGCCTGTATCTCTGTTTACCTATGCCTGATGCATAAGTAAACAGCCTACCCGGAGATATTCTCCAGTTTGTTTGATGGTACTATAAAAAGCTTATTTTGTTTGAACAAAGAATTAATTATTAATGCAGCTCCGGTAGGCGTTGAAATAGCGCTGCTGGAAGATAAAAAGCTGGTTGAGCTGCATCATGAAAAAACCGATGCCAGTTTTGCAGTGGGAGACCTGTATCTCGGAAAAGTTAAGAAACTGATTCCGGGACTGAATGCGGCATTTGTTGATGTAGGATTTGAAAAAGATGCTTTTTTGCATTATACGGATTTGAGTCCGTATGCCAGGTCTTTGCTCAAATTTACTCAACTTGTCATGAACGATAGCCCGGAAGGTAAATTTGACTTCTCACGATTTCAAACAGAACCCGAGATTGTAAAAACCGGAAAGATAAATGAAGTATTAGGGCAAAAGCCGAATATTCTGGTTCAGATACTAAAAGAACCTATTGCTGCCAAAGGCCCGCGATTGAGTTGTGAAATCTCCCTTCCTGGTCGTTTTGTGGTGGTTACTCCCTTTAATGATATCATTGCCGTTTCGCGTAAAATCCATTCTTCTGAAGAAAGAAAACGTTTACACAAGATTGTAGAGGCTATTAAACCCAAAAACTTTGGCGTAATAGTTAGAACAGCAGCAGAAGGTAAAAATACGGCAGAACTGCATGAAGATTTGATGATGCTGGTAGAGAGCTGGAAAAACCTGGAACAAAACCTGCGGGGAGCCACTGCTCCTTCTAAAATATTAAGTGAACAAACCAAAACAACAAGTATGTTGCGGGATCTTCTTAATGAGGATTTTAACCGCATTGTAGTGAATGACAAAAGCCTGTACAACGATACCCGTAATTATATACAAAAAATAGCGCCCGAAAAGAAAGAGATCGTTTCCTTATATCATAATGGCGCTCCTATTTTTGATCAGTATGGTATAACCAAACAGGTAAAAGCTTCTTTTGGAAAAACAGTTAATTTGCCCAGTGGCGCTTATTTGATTATTGAACATACCGAAGCGCTTCATGTTATAGATGTTAACAGCGGTTATAAGAGTGTGAGTAATAATCAGGAGATGAATGCGCTGGAAACGAATCTGGAAGCAGCAGGAGAAATTTCCAGGCAGTTGAGACTCAGGGATATTGGAGGGATTATTGTAGTAGACTTCATTGATATGAAGTTGCCTGAAAACAAACGAAAGTTGGTGGAGGCCATGGAAGAATGTATGCGTTCTGACCGTGCCAAGCATGCGGTATTGCCTATTTCTAAATTTGGATTGATGCAACTTACACGGCAAAGAATGAAGCCGGAAGTAAATATCAATACCCTTGAAGTTTGTCCCACCTGTAATGGTACCGGCAAGATATCATCCACCCTGGTATTGGAAGATGAAATAGAAAAGAACCTGAGTTATTTAGTGATGCAAAAACACAACGGACTAAGTGTAATGGTTCACCCTATTATGTATGCATATCTAACAAAGGGTTGGATATTTTCTATTCGCAGAAAATGGAGCTGGAAATATAAGCAGCAGATTAAATTAAAGTCAAATAACAATTACTACCTCACCGAGTTTCATTTCTTTGACAGTAATAACGAGGAAATCAAATTATAATAAAGGGTTCAATCGTTGATTGTTTTTTAAATAGCTTTACAACATCGTCTTTCGACTTTAATCATTATAGTAAACGCTTCATTTTGATCCGCTTTTCTTCGATTCTTTTCTTATCGTTGCTGCAATATGGCGGCTTATTGGCTCAGAAAAAGAATGCCTTATTTCAATATCATATCCACAAAGCATCTTCGGTTATACAGATAAACGGCGTGCCGGATGAACTGGCCTGGAGGGATGCAGAAGTGGTTACAGACTTTTATATGGTGTTGCCTATGGATACCAGTCGTGCCAAAGTACGCACCGACGTTAGTATGACCTACGACAAAGAAAACCTGTATTTATTGGCGATATGTTATAATCCCGATAATACCCGGTTGATGGTAGAGTCGTTGCGCCGGGATTTTGCTTTTCTGAAAAATGATAACTTTTTAGTGTTTATTGATCCCTTTGAAGATCAGACTACAGGATTTGCTTTTGGCACGAATGCCTATGGCGCCCAATGGGATGGCGCCATGTATGAAGGGAGTAAGGTGGATCTCAATTGGGATAATAAATGGATTTCTGAAGTGAAGAATTATGAGAATAGGTGGGTACTCGAAGCTGCCATCCCTTTCAAAACCATCCGCTATAAAAAAGAGAGTTTGCAATGGGGAATCAATTTCAGTCGCAATGATCTAAAAACTACTGAGAAGTCGAGCTGGACCCCCGTGCCCCGGCAGTTTCCTACTGCTGCATTAGCCTATACCGGTTCCCTGATTTGGGATGAGGCTCCACCTTCGCCCAGATCGAATATTTCAGTCATCCCTTATGTATTAGGAGGGGTTTCCAAAAATTATCTCACCGAAAATAAGGTGCAGCCGGATAAAAATATCGGAGGAGATGTAAAAGTATCTATTGGTCCTTCCCTGAATCTTGATCTTACCTATCGTCCGGATTTTTCACAGGTTGAGGTAGATAAGCAGGTTACCAATCTCAGTCGTTATGAGTTATTTTTTCCTGAACGAAGGCAATTCTTTCTGGAAAACGGTGACTTGTTCGCCAATTTCGGGTATGCGGATTTGCGTCCTTTTTTCTCCAGAAGGATTGGTTTGGGAGTGCCTATTAATTTTGGTGCAAGGCTGAGTGGCAAATTAGACAAGAACACCCGGATAGGGGTTATGGATATGCAAACTGCCCCGGTGGAGGAATCGGGATTGCCGTCTCAAAACTTTGCGGTTATTTCTCTACAGCGAAAACTTTTTAAACGATCAAATATTGGTGCACTTTATATAGATAAGGCTTCCATAAATTATCATCCTGCTGCAAACAATAGCGATGAAAAGGAAACCTATTCGGTTTATAACCGTAATCTGGGACTTGAATACAATCTGGCCTCTTCAAATAATATGTGGACCGGAAAGGCTATGGTATTGAAATCTTTTCAACCCGGCGCAGGAACAGACGACTGGACACAGGCTGCACATCTGCAATACAGCAGCAGGCGGCTTCTGGTTATGGGTCAGATGCAGCATGTGGGCAGAGATTATGTGGCTGAAGTGGGTTATGTGCCCCGGCGTGGGTATTATAAGCTCAACCCTATGCTTGCTTATTATTTTTTCCCGAAGGGAGGTCATATCCTGAGTCATGGACCTCAGTATAATGCAAATTTTTTCTTCAACCATTCTTTTAAGAAAACGGATCATTCAAATACGCTTTTTTATTTATTGACCTTTCGTTCTAAAAGCACTTTAAATATTCTTGGTCAGCATGATTATGTAGAATTACTGAATCCATTTGACCCTACCAATATGGGAAAGGATTCTTTGCAAACCGGAGAGCGTTATCATTGGAATACCATGGGTATGGAGTTTGTATCGGCGCCCCAGCATTTGCTTACTTATGCCGGCTCCATCCGTTACGGCGGTTATTATGCCGGAGGGCAACTGCTTGCTACAAACAGTGAAATTGGTTACCGGATTCAGCCGTTTATAAATATTACCCTGAGCAGCAGCTACAATCGTCTGCGTCTTCCCGAGCCCTGGGGAAATCAAAACTTCTTGTTGGTGGGTCCGCGGATTGATATCACCTTTACGAATACCCTGTTTTTAACTACCTATGTGCAGTACAACAACCAAATGGATAATCTGAATATTAATGCAAGATTTCAGTGGCGGTATAAACCGGCTTCGGATCTGTTTTTGGTATATACCGATAATTACTATCCGGGATTGTTTGCAGTAAAGACCAGAGCCTTTGTCCTGAAGTTTAACTACTGGTGGAATTTGTAATAAGTAAGCGGAGGAAGTCTTTGAAAAAGGCAGGGTAAAAAGTATTGAGGAGGGCAAGTCCGAAATAGTTACAACCCTGATTAATGCCGGGAAGTTTACCATTCCTGAGATCGCTAATTTTTCCAATGTACCTGAGACTTTTGTGATGCTCATAACTGGTTAAAAGGAAGACCTCAGATGAAGGAACCTCCCGCCCTCCTTCCCTGAAAAACGTCCAACCAATTTTTTCAGTAACTTCGCTGATATAAAAAATAATAATCATGGCATTAAAAATTGGAACAAAGGCACCGGACTTTACGCTGCCGAATTCAGATAAGAAAGAAGTTTCTTTAAAAGATTTTGCTGGTAAAACACTGATCATTAATTTTTTTCCTGCTGCTTTCACAGGGGTTTGCACTGCACAAATGTGCCACAACAGGGATGAAAATGCTTTTTACAACAGTCTTGGAGCCGCAGTAGTTGGTGTGTCTGTTGATATGCCTTTTACCCTGGAGGTGTTTAAGGCGAAGAACAATATCAACTTTGATCTGCTGTCTGATTTCAACAAGAAAATGATTTACGAGTATGATATGTTTCTGGAAGATTTTGTGCTGGGGTTGAAAGGTGTGGCAAAAAGAGGAGTAGCTGTGGTGGATAAGAATGGTATTATTGCTTATTCTGAAGAAACGGACAGTCCGCTTACGCAAATTAATTTTGATGCTTTAAAGGAAGCGTTGAATAAACTCAAATAAGCGCATCGTTAAGGTGCAAGTTAAGGGAAGGCTGCTTTTTCAATAATGTGTTGAAAAGGCAGCCTTTCTTATTTGGATGATGGTCTGTTGTAATTCTTAAGAGAAAATTATTATTAACCCAAACAGCTTATAACGGAACTTTAATGTATGATTAAGAAGTATAAAACTCATTGTTCCGAATTAAAAAATCGGATGAATAAGTCCTATTTTTATAGTGGCGACCAGAGCAGGAGGTACTTTTTCAACTTCCGGTTAGGATAGGTTAATTATTCTAAATTGAATTATGATGAAGGTTTATTTATTGCTTGTTATTCTCACCATCAGCATGGTATCAAAGGCACAGTATGCAAATATTTCCACCACAGATCGCCAGGCTGTGTTCAAAGCCGGGGCTGCAACCAGTAATATTACGCCCGAGTTGGGAGAGCCGATTGTAGGTAATTTTTCAGAACCACTGGCGGGAAATATTCATGATGAACTTCATGCCCGTTGTTTAGTGCTCGATGATGGCACCACAAAATTGGTTTTTGTGATCGTTGATAATGTGGGTATTGATCAGGTAGTGTTTGATGAAGCAAAAAGATTAATCAATGACCGGATGGGTATCCCGCGTGAGCATTTGCTAATGTCTGCCGTACACACACATTCTGCTATAAGTGCAGGAGGTAAGGGAGATAAAAGAAGAGGATGGAATCGGGAGAAGCCTTTGGATGAATACCAGGCTTTTTTAGTAAAAAGGATAGCAGATGGCGTACAGGTGGCAATCAACCGGTTGGAACCTGCATGTATAGGTTGGGGATTGGCATTGGCTCCTGAGCATCTTTTTAATCGTCGTTGGTTCATGAAAGAACCAGTAATGAACCCTTTTGGCGGTTGGGATCAGGTGAAGATGAATCCGGGCATTGGGAATCCCGGTTTATTAAAGCCGGCTGGCGGAACGGACCCCGAAATTTCTTTTATTTCTGTAAAATCCATTTCCGGCAGACCAATTGCATTATTGGCAAATTATTCTCTGCATTATGTTGGCGGTGTTCCTGAGGGAGATATTTCAGGAGATTATTTTGCCGTTTTTGCCGATCGGATAAAAGAATTATTGAATGCTGAAAGACAGGATCCTCCTTTTGTTGCCATGCTGTCTAATGGTACTTCGGGGGATGTGAATAACATTAATTTTGGCGGACTTCCGGTGAAATATCTGCCCTATGAAAAAATGAAGATTGTAGCAGATGATGTTGCTCGAAAAGTTTTGAATGTACATCAGGGCATTCGGTACCACAATTGGGTGAAATTGCAAGCCGCTCAGTCTGAACTGCCCTTACAGGTTCGTCGCGCTACGCCGGAAATGATGAAGAATATCGAAATAGTTCTCTCCAGACCAGACACGGCAAAACCATTATTTCATCCTTTGGAAAAGGTTTATGCCAAAAGAGTATTGCAGATGGAGCAGGAATGGCCAGATAGTATAAACGTAATTCTGCAGACCTTTAAAATCGGAGATTTAGGAGTAGCCGCTGTTCCATTTGAAGTATTTACTGCAACAGGTCTCGAAATAAAAAGTAAAAGTCCGTTTAAACCCACATTTACGATTGAATTGGCTAACGGGAGTTATGGTTATTTACCGACCCCCGAACAGCATCAATGGGGTGGATATGAAACCTGGTTGGGTACAAATAAGGTAGAAATTAATGCTTCCCGAAAAATCGAGAAGGAGTTGCTTAATTTATTTTCGAAAATGAGGTGATGAAGTGGAAAAAATCTTTTGTTGGTGAGGATGTGATTTCTAAGAAGTATGGAACAGATTCCAAAAGCGGTTTTAAACTCAATATGGTATATGATTAGGTTAATTGTCCTGTTTAGTTTGTTGTTGGTTGGTTTTTATACTAATGCGCAATTACCCTGGAGTGGGGGAGAAGGTTTGAATAATTTGCCTGGGACAAATGCACTTACCTGGAATTTATCGCCTGATGAAATGTCTTCTAAAATGCTGGAAGGAGCTCATAGATTAATTGAGGAAAAGATATTGGGAGCAATTACATCCCGTCAAAAATACTGGCGCCGCAATTTCAGTTCAGACAAAGACTATATTGCTTCTATTGAGAAGAACAGAAATAAATTCATGAAAATTATCGGGTTGGAAGACAGGAATGAACCAGCGGTTAATTACAATTTAGGTTTATTAGAAGGAGCGCCTCCTCCCTCGATGGAGAGAATTTCAAACCAGAATGATGGAGAAATAGTAGCCGAAACCGAAAAGTTTCGAGCGTATCAGGTTCGTTGGTCGGTATTGAAAGGAGTAAATGGGGAGGGCCTGCTGGTGCAGCCTAAATCTAAACCTATAGCTATTGTGATTGTGTTGCCGGATGCCGATCAAACGCCCGAGCAGCTCCTGGGTCTTTCATTGGGGGTGCCTGAAGAATCGCAGTTGGCACGGCGTTTTGCAGAAAACGGATACCTGGTGTTGATCCCTTTGTTAGTCAGCAGACAGACCCTGATGAAAGGAAAACCATCGGAACAAACCTATCGCGAATGGATTTACCGGCAGGCGTATCATATGGGGCATCATATCATAGGGTATGAGGTGAATAAGGTGATGGCTGCGGTTGGCTGGTTTAAGCAATCAACATATAAAGATATAAAGATAGGAGTAGCTGGTTATTGCGAAGGTGGTTTGATTGCTTTGTATGCAGCAGCAATTGATCAGCGAATTGACGCAGTTATGGTAAGCGGTTATTTTTCCAACAGACAAGATGTATGGAAGGAACCCATCTACCGCAATGTCTTTGGTTTGCTGACTGAATTCGGAGACGCTGAAATAGGATCTCTTGTTGCTCCCCGCCCAATTCTGATTGAATATAGCCGCATACCTGAGACATTAGAGAAGTTGGCAGAAAATCCTGTACCGCCTAATGTGTTTGTTAAAAATGGATATAAAGGTGGGCTGAATACACCTGATTTTAGAACTATCCAATCTGAATTTAAACGAATGGATAGTCTTAGCGGGAAAAATTTACAACCTAAGGCGCTGATTACAGGCGCAGAAAACAAACCGGTTGATTTCGGATCCCGGCGAGCGGCTGAAAAATTTTCAGCATTTCTCGGAATAAAGATTCCTTTGCCTCTTTCTGCAGCGCTTCCTTTAGAACAAAGGACTTTGTTTAATGTCGAGAAACGTCAGATACGTTTGGTTAAGGAATTGGAAGATCATGTGCAATGGCGGTTACGAATTTCAGATCAGGTGAGAAATGATTACTTTCTTCATAAAGTAATGCCCGAATTTGCACTGAAAAAATGGAGTACTAAAGCCTATCACCCTTATTTTAATCCTGATCATTTCGTGGCTGAAGCAGGCAACTACAGGAACTATCTTTCGGAAGAAATTATAGGGAAATTTGAGGAGCCTTTATTACCCGTAAACGCTCGAACCCGAAAGGTATATGATAAGGAAAGATGGGTGGGTTATGAAGTGGTACTGGATGTGTATACAAACTTTTTTACTGCAGGAATTTTATTGTTGCCAAAAGATATTCAGGAGAGTGAAAAACGACCGGTTGTGGTTTGTCAGGTTGGATTGGATGGTCTTCCTCAAAATGCCATAGAAGGTATGTCCAGCTATAATGATATGGCTGCCAGACTTGTTGAGGAAGGTTTTATCGTTTATTGCCCTTATGTGTTATACCGTGGAGGAGACAGATTTAGATGGCTGGTACGAAAAGCAAATACGGTTAAAAAGGATTTATTTTCTTTTATGGTTTCACAACACGAGCAAACCCTTCGCTGGTTGGGAGCGCTTTCTTTTGTTGATAAAGACAGGATTGCCTTCTATGGTAAGAGCTATGGAGGTAAAACAGCGATGAGGATACCTGCTATTCTTGAGGGTTATAGTCTTTCTATCTGCTCTGCTGATTTTGGTGATTGGACGAGAAAGATGGTGGATCCATATTTTCCCGCAGGATATATGAATACCGCGGAATGGGAAATTTATAGTTTTGATATGGGAAACAAATTCAGTTATGCTGAATTGGCTTATCTTATTTTTCCGCGCCCCTTTATGGTGGAGAGAGGGCATCACGATACGGTGCAGCCCGATGAATGGGTAGCGTATGAATATGCGAAAGTGAAATATTTATACGATCAGTTTAATAAAAGCGACAAAACATTCATTGAATTTTTTAATGGAGGACATGCATCCAAAAATGAGGGAACTTTTACATTTCTTCATAAACATTTAAATTGGCCCTGATAAGGTAGTTGAAATGAAAAAAGAGGCGACATCGGGATTAATTATTTTAGTTTAACAGGTTTTATGAAGTTAAGACTGACTATTATTTTGATTTGTAGTCTGATGGGCGTTGGGATTCTTTTAATGGGTCGCTGCCGGTCGGATGAAAAATCTAATCCTGCTGATACAGAAAAGGGTTTTCAAAATGGCTATATCGGCGATCAACAGTGCCAAAGTTGTCATAGATCTCAATACGATGACTGGCTTAAATCGGACCATTTTAAAGCGATGGAAAAGGTTTCGGACTCCAGTGTACTGGGGGATTTCAATAATGTGAAATATGCTGCAGACGGAGTGGTCTCCACTTTCTTTAAGAAAGACGGAAAATATTTTATTAATACCCAGGGAGATGACGGAAAGAATCATGATTATGAAATCAAATACACTTTTGGTTATTTTCCCTTACAACAATATCTCGTGGAATTTCCCGGAGGAAGACTACAGGCAACACGGGCAAGTTGGGATAGCCGCGGGAAAAAATGGTTTCATCAGTATGCCGGACAAAAAATTGATTTTCGCGACTGGCTTCATTGGACACGAAACGCACAGAACTGGAATACCATGTGTGCCGAATGTCATAGTACTGATTTGAAGAAGAACTATAATCTTGCCAGTGATTCTTACAGTACCACTTACAGCGCAATTAACGTGAGTTGTGAGGCTTGCCATGGGGCAGGTAAGCAACATGTTG
>CAZFGP010000101.1:0-16651 GCA_964518685.1 uncultured Terrimonas sp. | reverse complement strand
GCATGAAAAAGATTTTTTTAAATCATAGCAATCACCACCCGCCTGCGACAATTTTGAATGCACCCAGATTGTTATACTGCAAATTGGCGGGGACAAATCAACTCAAGAGAGAGACATTGAAAAAGCGAAAGAAATTTTGGGCAAACTAAGAAAGTAATAAATGGAAACATCCAAATTTGATATAGCAGATTATTTAGACAGCAACGAAATGATTGCTGAATATCTAAATGCGGTTTTGGAAGGAGGAAACGATACTGAAATTGTGACTGCAATTGGACATATTGCTAAGGCAATTGGTATGACTAAAATAGCGGAAGAAACTGGAATGAGCCGACCAAGTTTATACAAAGCATTATCTGACGGAGCCAAACCACAATTTTCAACGATTATGAAAGTTTTAAAAGCCATTGGTGGACAAATAAGAGTGAATCCAATATCAACATAATATAACTAACGCACAACATTCGCATTTATACAAGCCTGGCCGAAGTGTTAACATCCGATAGCTATCGGATGAGCAGTGGTGCATCTTTCAGTCCCGCATAGGCGGGATTCGGGCTGAAAAAACTTTATTGAGCGATAGCAGTAACAATGAACTTTTAATCATAAATTTGGTCTCTATAGCCATAGAGATTCCGGGCAAACTGAATTCTAATTCCAGTCCAGCATAAAGCCCTGTTTCATTGGCTGTCATTCCCCATTTTCCGAAACGAAAACAATTTCTAGTGCTAACTGGAATACCCAGTGCAGACTTTCCTTATTAATTTTAGGACGGCTCATTGCAAGACCCTTGTAAGCATTGGTGCTCCCGATAGTTATCGGGAAGCCCGTGTGTCATTCTGGTTGGAATGTAAAAAGCCTTAGATCATCACATCCAAGGCTTTGTTGATAATTTCAGTGGTGGTACCGTCCCGATAGTTATCGGGATCAGTAACCCCGTTCAGAATAATTCTCAAGTCAAAGATACATTCTCTTTGAGCCATTTTTACTCATCTAAAAAAATTAAAATGGCAAAAAAGAAATTAGAAATGGACATTATTCACCCCAACTGTGCAGGCATTGACATTGGCAGCCGAAGCCACTTTGTGGCAGTAGGGCAAGCAGTAGAAGATGTAAAAGAGTTTGGAGTGTATGCCGATGATTTAACAGCAATCTGCCTGCATCTCAAACAGCACGGTATTACATCAGTTGCCATGGAAAGTACAAGGAATTATTGGCAAAACCTGTATGTAGAACTGGCTAATCAGGGCTTTGATGTGGTGCTGGCAAATGGAAAATTCACCAAAAACATAAAGGGTAAAAAAACGATGTAAAAGACGCCAGACACCTGCCTGCCGCAGGCAGGGATTCAAAAACTGCACAGCATTGGATTACTTACCGGCAGCTTTTTGCCCGATGACCAAACCGAAACTTTGCGTACTTATTGCCGGCAAAGACAAAACTGGATTGATCTGGCTGTAGAAGCCACCCACAAAATGCAGAAAGTCAGAAGGAGAAATTGCCAAAGCATTAAAAGGTAATAACCGGACAGATTATTTATTTGGATTAAATCAGGAATTTGAGTCGTACCAGTTTTATCAAAAGAAAATAGCAGAGTGTGAAAAAATGATATCCTCTTTTTTGAAAAAGCAAATCAATATGCATCCCGAGAAAAGGAAATTAAAAACAGCCGATAAGCGACACAAGCGGCTCAACAAAAATGCAATAAAAGGAATTGATCTTAACCAGACATCCTTTCAATATTTTGGTGGGGTAGATTTGATGGCTATAGAGGGATTAGGACACTCCACCATTTTATCTATCATCAGTGAAGTGGGTCCAGAAGGGTTTACAAAATTTGAAACGGCGAAACATTTTACCAGTTAGTTGAGGCTGGCGCCGAATAATAAAATAAGCGGAGGGAAACTGCTGAGTTCAAAAACACCTAAAGGAAGCAATCGATTAAAAATTGCACTGCGCAATACAGCCAATGCAATAGGGAATTTAAAAGATACCCATCTTTCCAACTTTTTTAACCGGGTTTGTTGCCGAAAAGGAAAAACCGTTGCCGTAAGTGCCACAGCACGAAAGCTCGCCGTTATAATCTGGAATATGGTTGTAAAAAAAATACCCTACCAGCCACCCACCCAGTATCTCTTTCTCGACGAAAAAAGAAAATTGGGAATGGCTAAAAGAATCCGAATACAAATAGATAAATTTGGATTGACTAATAATGACCTGGGCTTATTATCAACGAGTTAGGTTTACGTTAGTCAGAATTTTTAAACCACATCAATGAAAATTTTAATTGACACTAATATCTATTTAGACTTTTATCGATCAAACAATGATTCGTTGAAAATACTAAGTAAAATACAAACTGAATCAAATTCAATTATTTTGACAAATCAAATAATTGATGAGTTTTATCGCAGTAGAGAGAAAGTGTTAAAACTAGTAAAAAACATATTTTTATCAGAATCTAATATTGAAAAGACATCAAGTACATTCCTTCCTACTCTTTCAGAATATAACGATTTTTCTGAAAACCAAAAAAGATATTTAGATTCTAGGAAAATCATTGATAATAAAATTCAAGATATCATTGATAATATTTCAAGTGACAAAATAGCAACAGAATTCAAAATATTTTCTGACAAAGTAATTGAAGAAGGAAATCTATTAATGAGATCAGAAGACACTTACAATAAAGCTATAAAAAGAAAATATGAAGGAAATCCACCGACTTCTGATAAATATTCGATTGGCGACGAAATAAATTGGGAAATAGTACTTGCAAATTTAATGGATGATATTGTAATTGTTGGTCGCGACTCAACTTACACTGAAAATTATAATTTTCTAAGGCAAGAGTATCATAGAGCAACTGGTCATTTTATTATAAAACTTACAAATACAATATCAGATGCATTAAAAACAATTGGAATTGAGTCAAATGAAATTAAATTAATAGAAGCAAAACAAATCGAAGATTTGAATACTTATGCGAAGTATTGGCATCATAAAGAAATTGAAGTTGAAAATGAAAACTAAAACAGCTGCTAACATTATGACGAATAGAAAAAAACCTTTATTATAAAAAGCCCGGAGTTAGAAGACTCCGGGCTTTTTGCTTGCTTCGACAAGCTCAACATGACAGTTGTTCAGCGACGCTGTTAGGATTTTTCGTATAGTGTGCTACTATTAAACTTTTGTATTACATTCAGCAAACGAATTTCTATTTCTGCCACATCGCAAATACCTAATCCAATTCGAGCAAGGTTCAATTCGGAAGCCATTTTTTCGCCACTTCAAAAACGATGTCATCAAGTTTCAGTGATAGCGTTTTCATGATCTTCCTTTTAACATGAGTAGGCACTATTAGTATGTCCTCCGGATTCAAACGTTCGAAACGATTCTCTTTTCTTATTTAAGATAGCTACCCGCTTTTAAACGCTTATAAGCGATTATAAACGAATTTAAACGACTAAATACCGAGTACAGGTTTTGTATGGATGCATCTTTGTTCTGTCAATTGAGCAACGTTTTATTAACCACTAAAATTTACAATTATGAATGCACTACAAAACAAGGTACAGTTGATTGGGAATTTGGGAAGTAACCCTGAAGTACGTAATACGGAGACCGGTAAAAAAATGGCCCGCATTTCTATCGCCACCAATGAAAACTATCGCAATGCTAAAGGTGAAACCGTAAAGGAGACCCAATGGCACAATGCCATCGCCTGGGGGAAAAATGCGGAATTGATGGAGAAATATCTGACCAAAGGGAGTCAGGTAGCCATTGAAGGAAAACTGATGACTCGGAATTATGTGGATAAAGAAGGCGTAAAGCGCTATATTACTGAGATACAGGTAAACGATATCCTGTTTTTAAGTGGACGCAATAGCGAGAAATAATATTCCTATTTATTCCCTTTATTGAATACTAAAAAGGCCATTGACTAATCGGCCTTTTTTTATGCTATATTTTCAATAATCAGGGCACTGGCTCCCCCTCCTCCATTGCAGATTCCGGCAGCGCCATACCTGGCTTTGTTCTGCTTCAATACATTAATGAGCGTAACTATTATCCTGGCACCACTTGCTCCAAGCGGATGTCCCAGGGATACGGCTCCTCCATTAACGTTTACCCGCGTTGGATCCAGATTCAGCCTCTTGCCGTTTTCAATCGCTACCACACTAAAGGCTTCATTGATTTCCCAATAATTAATATCTGCCATTTTTAATCCTGCCTTAGTTACCGCCTTAGGAATAGCTATAGAGGGAGTAGTGGTAAACCATTCAGGGGTCTGCTCAGCATCAGCATAAGAAAGGATTCGTGCTATGGGTTCCAGGTTTAATTCTTTTGCTTTTTCAGCGCTCATCATTACTACGGCGGCTGCTCCGTCATTCATCGTACTGGCATTGGCTGCGGTAACCGTTCCCCCCTTTTGAAAAGCTGCATTCAGAGAAGCGATTTTTTCAAATCTCACATTAAAAGGCTCCTCATCTTTCTGGACTTTTACTGTACCACCTTTTCGCTGAACCACCTCAACAGGCACCACTTCTTCTGAAAAAGAATTGCGTTCCCATGCTTTCTGGCTACGTTTATAACTTTCTATGGCAAAGGCATCCTGATCTTCGCGACTGATACCACAGGTTTTTGCACAAAGTTCAGCCGCAATGCCCATTGCCTGATCATTATACACATCGGTTAACCCATCTCTTGCCAATCCATCAATTAAAGAGGAATTCCCATATTTTCTGCCCCAACGCATTTGCTCCACATAATAGGGTACATTACTCATGCTTTCCATTCCACCGGCTACCACAATGTCTGCATCTCCCAATGCAATACTTTGCGTCCCAATGGCAATTGCTTTCATACCGCTGGCGCACACCTTATTTATCGTTGTACAGTTGGCTTCATCTGCCAATCCGGCAAACCTTGCCGCCTGCCTTGCAGGAGCCTGTCCCAAATTGGCCTGAATTACGCATCCCATCAATACATCCTGCACCATTGCTGGTTGTATTCCAGCTTTTTCTACCGCACCTGTAATGGCAATGGCGCCTAAGCGGGTAGCCGAAACGTCTTTCAGAGCTCCTCCAAAACTGCCAATAGGCGTCCTTACGGCGGATATGATTACCACTTCTTTCATACTGAACAATTAATTATAACATCTCAAAGATAACCAAAGCCGAACAAACCCGGTTAACGTTAAAGAAGTATAAAAACAGAGATTGATGCATGCTAAAATTTGTTTCCGGAACAATATTAGAGGTAGAATAGGGTTCTTAAAGTATTAATCCGGATCTTTTTATGGTAGCCATAATCCCTCCCAAAGCCCGATACAACAGCTTTGATATTCCTGAGCGAAATACAAAAAATGATCTTTTTGAAAGCTTCGTTTTACGTCAGCTGTTTCCGTCAGAATTGTACTCCTGTATCCATCTTTCAGGGCATAAAAAAAACGGCGGACAATTTCAAAAAACAGCAATTGCCAACATAGTGCTTTTGAAGGATAATAACAGTGGGCTTGAATTCTATTTAGAATGTAAACACCATTTTGGATTTATCGCCAATAGTTTCAGGTTTTCAAAAACCTTGCGGGAAAGTGCTTATAAATCCGATTCCGACCGGGCAACTTTCAGAATACTGGGAGTAGGAGGTACCGCCGAAAACCCGCTTGAATTGTTTCTAATACATGCCGATAGCAGATATACTGTACACCTCAAAAAGAGACACCTTATTGGAAAAACCGTAGGCACCAATACTTCCATTCCCCCCTCCTATATATTAAAACAACTTCGGAAAACTGAATTCAGCGCTAAAAGAATAGCCTAAGAAAAATGTCGGATCGCTAACCCGTCCTGTCCTGCCAAAACAGGAAAAACTCATAATTTGCATACGGCAATGGAAGAATCAATTCTGAAGTATGACGATGGCTATTGCGGCGCTTTTTATATGAGAAAGCGATACCAGTGCATGTACAGAACCGATAGTATCCGCCGTGATCCCCAGCAGTTTTAGTTCGGGCTTCCCATTTTCAGTATTTATGATTTCTACTTCATGGAATGCAGTATCGTTTTTCCAGCCGGTACCAAGGGCTTTAAAGAAAGCCTCTTTAGCAGCAAACCGGGCGGCATAATGCTGATATTTATTTGTTTTGGTCTCACAATACAAGATTTCATTGGCAGAAAATACCATCTCTCTAAAGCCTTGCTCTTTTTCAATTGCTCTCGCAATTCTATCGGTTTCAACGATATCTGTTCCAATACCGGCAATCATTTTCCCAATATACTATTTTGAATATCATTTATTTTATTCCGGACAAAAGCGGACTCCCACTCAGTAGCTATTTCTTTTGTCAGCGCAACCTGGTAATAATGCAGCGCACGTTGTTTTTCATTATGTTTTAACGAGTAATCTCCTGCCAACACATAACTTTGATAGTATTCGGGATTACTTTGAACTAGATCATCGGTATTCACTTCTTCTCCATTTAAAATCTGTTGTTTAAACTTTTGATACTGTTCTAAGGCTTTAAATTTAGGGGTCAATAAAAATGAATCGGGCGGAATCGTTAGGGTAGCATCATAAACTTCACGATTCTCCATCAGGCTCTGCATGGCAAATATTTTTCTGAGATCATAGCCTACATATTCTCCCAGTTGCCATGGAGCAGTTGACACCCATACTAATAATTTCTGAGGTTCAAAGACGATGGAGTGATGGGCTATCAACTGATTAAGGGCTTTTTCATTTCCCATACCAATATCTTTATCCTGTAAACCTTTCTGATCTCTTAAAATTCGAACTGTTTTCTGAACGGTGTTTCTACCATTTTTCTTCAGGAGTTCCTGCAACCGCCTGTACCGGTATGCCGAAGCGCTCTCTTTCATTTGCAGGATGTTGGACTCAGATCCTACCAGTATTTTACTTTGGAAATGATTGGCACAAAGGATATGATCTTCCTTCGGGTCATATATGTCTAAGGTATCTGGTGTTTTTTCAATAATCACCGCTTTATGATCTGCAGCAGAGGCTATTAAAAAAGACTCTGACACGAACATAGTGCGACGATGGGCAATGGCAACAGCTTCTTTAATATTAGAAGCGTACTGCAATATCTCTCTGGCCACCAAAGAAACAGGCGTAGCTGAGCCCATAGGCACGCTACTTTTAGCGGCATTAATGGTAACCGTAAGTCCTTTTTCGTTCATGCCGGAAACCACGCCTATAAAGCCCCCCCACGTAACACTCATAAAACGAAAACCTTGAGATGGGTTTTCGAATAAAATGATTTTATTTTTTGCAAAATCATCACTCACAAAAAAATCGAAGTTGCGCCCAATAATCATAGCGCTGTCTTCCGAAGCTGCTCCCCAGGTTCCAAAAGACGTACAGCCAACCAAAGCCATATTCTGCAGAGCATGACCAATATCGTGTGCGGCATGATAATTCAAAATTCTTTCGTAGTTGGTGCCAATATATCCATACGCCCCGGATGCAGATTGAGACACCCCATATATCTCCTCCTGGTATTCTTTGGTTACATAATGGCTGAGATTACGGTTAAACCAGCCGATCATGTACTTCAGAAAATGAAGATAAATGGAAGAGGGTATCATTTTCCTGATCTGGTCGCTGAAATAATCCTCCTGTGAAACAATTAATTCTTTGGAAAGCCGGCCATTAGCCACTCCCCTTTCGAAGGGGCTTCCTTCAACATACAACTCAAACAAACCAGAATTACTTTTCCGAAACCAATTGTTCCCTATAGTATAGAATCCTTCTCCATGATCCTCTCGCTGCCATGATATACTGGTAGAATCGGATATAACCGGAGGATCAGTTTGGCTCACATAGGCTACATAAGTAAAAAGAATCAGCATTATAAGGGCAAAGACCCCTAAAATATGCAGCAACCATTTACCTATCTTTTTTGCGCTATGCATTTCTGATCTTTTTTATCAGCAAATCATTTCCCAACAAAGTTACGCAGGTTAGCAAAGCGCTTATAGAAGATCCCAATACCCCGTGGATATTAATATTTTGACCGGTAAGAAAAAGATTATTTAATTTAGTTCGCGGTGAAATAAATGTTCTGAACGGATCTTTGTAATCTTTAGCTATGCCATACAAAGAGCCATCATAATTACCGATATAATCTCTGTAAGAAAGCGGTGTTGAAGTCGTAAAGGATTGAATACAATTGCGCAGTCCGGGGAATTTTTCCTCTACGCAATCCAACAATATATTCGCTTTCTTTTTCTTGAAGTCCTCATAATCCTGTCCCCTGCTCTTTTCTGCAGAAACTGTATTAAAAGTATCGTGCCATGCGGCTACTTCCTCGTAACGCATGTATGAAAAAATGGTTATTGCATTTGCATATTCTCCGGTTTTGTGGGAGGGCGGGAAGAAAAGCGCATAGCCGAGCGGCCAGTTTTCATCCGTATAATCTGCTAAATTCCACACCTGCCCTTCTTTGTGATAATAATAATTATGCCGTTGATATTTAAAACAATTTTTCTTCAGTACGATATGCATCAGAAAAGAAGAAATGGTGTGGGGAAGGCTTCGGATACGTTTACGATAGATGTTTCTTATGGCATCAGTTTCAGTCATCTCCATTGTTTTTCCGGGATGTATATTGGATATAAACTGATCGGCAAAATATCGGGTTCCGTCTGCTGTTTCAGCAAAAGTAGCCCGGGCACCTTCAGATGCAATTTTAACTACTTCAGCATGGCGGATAACTTCTCCACCATAATTTCTGATAATTCCAGCCAGTATTTTTCCAATCTGAGAACCTCCATTAATGCATTTCCATGCACTTTCAATATAGCTGTTGATGATCAGGGCATGAATATAAAATGGCGTCTCATCCCGCTTCCCCACGTACAGTGCATTATTACCAACCAACACCGCCTGTAATTTTGGGTTATCGGTAATGGTGCATATAACAGAAAAAGTATCCAACCCCAACACTTCCAGCTTTTCATCAATCAACCCCTGATCTCTCATGTTATACAACGGAAATTTATTGCAGACCCACTTAATTTTTTCGCAATAGTTTCGAATAGCCAGTTCTTCCCCCGGGAAGTCTTCTGATAAATTTTTTATAAAATTATCATACCCTTGTGCCTGCCTGTATTCCTTTTTGTCATTGCTTATGATGATTTTATCAAAAGCATCTTCATCCATTCTTTGTAATTTCAGCTTATCCATTATGCCGAGGTAGCTGAAAATCTGATAAAGGTTTTGACCTTTATCGAGCCCACCCAGATAATGAACACCGGAATCAAATATTTCTTTATCTCTCGAAAAAGTTTGAAGCGATCCGCCGGCTTGTTTGTTTTTTTCGAGTACCCCAATCCGGTAGCCTTCCTTAGCCAGGATTCCTCCACAAACCAGTCCCCCTACTCCACTTCCTATGATCAAGATATCAAATTGTTTTATCCGCAAACTATTGTTTTTATTTCTTAACGGATGGAATATACACTTATCGGTTTCCCTTTAATAAAGAAATTAGGCCGTTGCCTCATTAGACCTATTTTCGTTTTTGAATTACAAAAATAACATTAGACGTATATTTTGTCTCATCTATTTTTCTGCATTCAAAACCATTTTTCTCTGCCCAATTAACTATGATGCTCCCCGAGAGAAAAGATAATCCGGAAGAAGAAGTCTTATTAAAACCCAACAGTTTAGTAGAAAAGAGTTCAGTTACCCGCGTTCCTTTATGCCTGGTTGAAAGCTCCCTGTCGCCATCCCTAATAATAAGCTTTCCATTGTCATTTAAACTGTTTAAACATTTTTGGATAACAAACTCCTGTTGTTCCGGATCAAGATAGTGTAAAACATCTGCCACAATAATACCGTCATATTTTTCAAAAGAAAAGTTAAGAATATCAACATGAAAAAAGTTGATTTGAGCATCCCGGCTGAAGCAGTGATTTGCCACTTCAATTTTTTCTTCATCGTAATCTATGCCTGTAATATTTCGTTCTTTCGCTGAAAAATAAAGCATATACGACATAAAGCCATAGCCGCAGCCTATATCGAGGAGTTTTCCTTTTAAGGGCAATAACCGGTGAAATGGCAGATAATTGTTCTCTAAACGAACTTTCACACGCATATACCATTCCAGTACGGGACCTTTATATATATAATTGTGAAACAATTGAGAGCGAAACCAGGAAGGAGTTTCTATGGATGACCTGAGTTGTTCATACTCAGTTCTGAAGTACCGGGCTATTAGTTTTGCTCTTTCGCTATAGGTTGAACCAAAATGGACATTAACCAGTGTTATTCTTGGCAAAAAACGAAGGGTAATTATACCATCTTTTATCAATACATCACTTTTTGTCATGGTATATCCGGTACCATGAATGAGTATAGGTAACAGATCGAGCTGTAATCGCTCTGCAAGATAAAAAGCGCCCTTGTGGAACCGCTTTATCGTACCATCAGGAGAGCGGGTACCTTCAGGAAAGACCACTATAGAATAGCCTTGCTGTACTTTATCCTGCAACCGGGTAAGATTGCCCTCCTCTCCTTCTGAGGCCGAATAATAATCAGCCATTCTCACTATCGCACCTGATATCGGAGCATTTCTTACTCTTTCATTAGTTAACACAATAATTTTTGGATATTGCATCATCATTACAAAATTATCCAGTCCCGACTGGTGATTACAGATGATGACAGCCGGTTTTGAAAAGTCTTCCCCTAAGGGATTAATAATTCTTTTCCTGACATTTCCCATTATATAAATGAGCGATTTTGAGAAATGGGAAATAAAAACATGAAAAATAAATTTTCCCTTTTCCCGGTTAAACGGATTGATTTTTACCAGAATCACTCCCAATATACCCAGAACAAGACTTCCTACAACAAACCACAACTGCGAAAACAGCGTTTTGCTTAATCCCCATAAAGTCCAGGGGAATAATTTCCGTTGGGTTCTCTTTCTGATTAAAAAGTCGAATAAAAACGGAATGATCACCTGGGCTACAAACACTACACATAAGATACCAATAATAGAAATCAGCGCAATTGATTTTAATGCCGGATGCTTAGCAAAGATGAGAACCCCCAAACCTGTAATGGTGGTAATGGCCGATAACAGAATGGATGATTTAAAAGATGACAGGTTCTTTTTGCCGGTTTTGTATTCTTGCAGTAACCCGTCCATAATGAAGATGCTATAATCATCTCCCAAACCAAAAATCAGCGTGGATACAATGATGTTGATGATATTAAACTTAATGCCTGCTAATCCCATGAATCCTAATATCCATATCCAACTGATTGCCATAGGCAAAAATGCCATCAGCGCCAGTTCAATTCTCCCATAGGTAAGCAAAAGCGTGAAAAACACCAACAGGGAAGTGATAAACGCAATCTTAGTAAAATCTACATTGATGAGTTCAACAAATTTGCCGGTGAGGTATTGTTTGTCAAGAACCGTGGCGTTGGGCTGGTTGTCAAAAGCCTGATACAGTTGTTTTTTATTTTCTGAAGGTACATTCACCAATGTTACCACGGTAAATCTGTCAGAGGTTTCAGTTATAAAATCGTTCAATAAGGTTTTACGGATAACCGCTGTTTCAGCCTGATCTGCTGGTACGTATAATTTGTTCAGCAATTTTTCAATAGAATTAAATGCCGACGAACGATAGCCCAGGGCAGCGCCATGCTGTTTCATAACAGCAATGAGCTGTTGCTTTTTTTTATCCGTCCAATAATTATTCCATCTTTCTATTCTTTGTTTTTGCAGTTCTTCAGAAATAAGCAGCGATGACACACCTGAATATTTAGCAATTACGCCCTCCGTCTTAAAGTTTTCTACCTTTTGTGTTAAATCTTCGTTCACCCTCAATGCCTCGTCAAGTGTTTTTCCTTCGGCAACCAGGTATACCGACTGGAGAGCTGCTTTATTGATCTGATTCAGTTTGGACTCCGACCGTTTAAGATGATCCGACATGTAATTCATATTATTCATGTCGGTTTCAAAACCTACCCAGCCTGAGGTATATAATAGGAAGATAGTGAGCAATATAATCCCTGTCATTACTATCGGATTACGATCCAAACGGCGGGCAGCAATTTTATCAATCCAGGATAGGGAGTATGAATCCCCGTTATTTTCGCTTTTCTTTATGGATATGAAATGAGGAAGAAAAATAAGGGAGCATAGAGAAGCGCCAATAAGACTAAATCCGGCAAATAGCCCCAAATCTTTTAGCATATCGGAAGTGGCGAAATTTAAACAAAAAAAACCGCCTATTGTGGTAAAGCCACCTAAGGTGAGCGGAAAAGCCAAATCCTCCACTACCTTTCGCATATCACCGGTATGGCGAAAATGATTGAAAACATGCAGGGAATAGTTGACCGCAATACCTAAAATCACAGAGCCTGTACCTATGGCAATTACAGAGATGCTCCCCTTTATAAAATAAACCGACATCAACGCAAATAATGCTCCAAAGATGACAGGGATCAAAATTAACAAGGGCGCGGAGACGCGTTTGAAATAAACGCCGATAAAAATAACCAGGAAAATAATGGTGGCCGTTTGTGTAAAGAGAGTATCTTTTTGCAACTGAACCGCATTGCCGGCAGACACGGCCGTAGCCCCAAAATAATCTACACTAACAGATGAAAACTCCTGCTTTGTCTGATGCACAATGAGACTGTCTAAGCCCTTTAAAAATTCAATATTCCGGCCGGTATTATTAGCTGGGAAACGGGGTGTAATAAAAAACAGAAGATATTTATGATCCTTTGTTAGTATTGCATTGTCATATAACTCAAAGTTTTCATCGTACTGCAATTGCTGCAGTTTTCTTAAGGCAATAAAAGAAATCCCTGCGGGATCGTTACTGATCATATTCTTAAATGCCAATCCTGCCGGAGAACTTAAAGTGCTGATATTTCTTTGTAAGGTATGCCGGATGGTTTCCGGAGCAATCAGACTATCAATAACAGCATAATCGTTTTCTGTTAAATAAACAGGCAGGTGTTCACTTATAATATGAAACAAATCAAGCGTAATTTCATCGTCTGCCTTATAATTGATATGGCTAATAAAAGGAGAAAGCCGTTGGTGAATCTGTTCTGTAAATTCATCTCCAAAGGCAATTAAACTATCCGGGTTGGTTTTAGTTGAATCATTTAGCGACAGCATTACTACCAGTCTGTCCATAAACTTTGACTGGGTAAATATTTGATTCAGTTTTTCTACCTTTTTATCTTTAGGGAGGATTTTGGCTATGTCTTCTTCAAACCGGATTTGAAATGTAAAAAAGGCAGATCCAGACAGGCAAATAAAAAAAAGCAAAAAAAGTTGCCACCTGTGTTTTTGAAAATAATTGTATATAGTAACAAATGCTTTTTTCATACCATCTCTGAGTTGAACTACTGAACTTGTTTTTTTCTGAATAAAACAAGTAATAGCCAGGTTGTCAATCCACTTAAAATACCGGCTATAATTGCGAGCGTGATAGCACCATAAAAATATTGCGTAAAGTTATTTTTAATAGACTCCAGACTAATATTACCGGAAAAAATCAGAATGTTATCATTTTTTTTTATCCATAATGTACCGGTTTTATAACTTAAGAAGATGATCAAAGGGATCAAGGGCGGAATGCTGATGTTAGCGGCAATAATAACCAGGAACTTGTTTAGTTTTAGAAGGATAGATAAGAATATAGCCGTAACGAGTTGAAAACCCCAGATAGGCAGGATACCCATACAAATACCTAATGCAACGGATGAAGCTGTTATGTATGCAGGCTCCTTTGTAGTAAGCAATTGTTCTTTGAAAAATTTTTCCCAGGTTTCCCGAACAAATAGAGAAGCAAGGAAGTTCCTGGGCTTGATATAAAGAAAGGCTATCAAAACCAGAACCGAATTTAATATACTGATCCTGAAAAAATCTCTGAATGGGCGAAAATGAGAGACACGTTCCTTCGGCGGAGCGTAATAAACTGAAACGGGAATGGATGCTATTTTAATTCCCCGCCAGGAACATCGCACCAACACCTCTATTTCAAACTCATATTTACGGGTAAAGAAATGCATTGATTTCATTAAATAGATGGGATAAAGCCTGTAACCCGACTGGGTATCTGG
Source organism: uncultured Terrimonas sp. (assembly GCA_964518685.1). Taxonomy (GTDB): domain Bacteria; phylum Bacteroidota; class Bacteroidia; order Chitinophagales; family Chitinophagaceae; genus Agriterribacter. Next base: position 2,524 of record CAZFGP010000101.1, on the reverse strand, counting down.
CATCCGGATGCCAGTCTCAACAGCAAACCAAAAATTAGAGAACCAATTCCCAAAACTACTTTTGCCGGGGATACCTTCCTGATCCATATTCCGCGAACCAATAATAATGGCATCTTTTGTTTTTTGCAGCCCATCTATGAAATTCGGAAGATCTTTTGCAAAATGCTGTCCGTCAGAATCAATTGTTATGGCATAAGAATAACCCAGTTCCAGGGACTTTTTAAACCCCTGGCGTAAGGCCATACCCTTTCCTCTGTTGCGGGCATAATTCAGCTGTTCAATTTCGGGAAAGGATAGTAAAATCTGTTCGGTATCATCAGTAGATCCATCGTTTACCACAATGATATTCAGCGTGTATTCTGCCACTTCGTTAATCACATTTGCAAGGGTGGCTGCATTGTTATAAGTAGGAATAATTACAACTATTTGATAATGCTCAAATGCTGTTCTAATCAATTCTTTATCACTCATCAAAATGGGTTAGAATATTTTAATTCTTCCGGTCAAAGATAAAAAAATTAAGAGGCGCGTGTTTTCCGACGCCGGATCTCTTTTTTAATGAGGAGTAATTCTTTTCCGGTTTGTCCCGAAATGGAACTGTTTTCCTGCGCCCGCCGCATGAGGTAGGGAACAACATCTTTTATAGGACCAAATGGCAGGTATTTACTTACAGAGCAACCAGCCTGAGCCAAATTAAAAGTGATGTGATCGCTCATCCCATATAATTGCGAAAAGTGCACATGCGGATGATCCAGGGGTAAATTATTTTTATGGAGTAATTGTGTAGTAAATATATTACTATCCTCATTATGAGTGGCTACAATAAAAGCTATATGATTAAGATGATCAATACAAAACCGAACGGACTCATTAAAATCGTGATCGGTGGCCGCTTTGTCAGGTTGTATCGGGGAAGGATATTTCATCAGAACAGCCCTTTTTCTCTCAGTTTCCATATATGCACCCCTTACCAGTTTTGTACCCAGAATAAAACCTCTCATCTCCGCAGCTTCAAGAGCATCTCTTAAAAAGTTCATCCTATCGTGCCGGTATAGCTGAACCGTATTATACACTACTGCCTTAGAGTGGTTATATTTCTCCATCATCAAAATGGTCAGTACATCCACCGGATCCTGAATCCAGGTTTCCTCAGCATCCACTAAAACACTAATTCCCTTTTCGGATGCATTCCTGCATATATTTTCCATCCGTGTTTGTACTTTGTTCCATTCTGTACGTTCTGCATTAGTTAACGATTCGAGAGCCTCGTTATACCTTTTCATCAGAGTTCCGTTGGATCCGGCAACGGAAGAATCCAGCTTTTCAAGCAAACCCCTCCTTGCTATTCCGGTTACCTTTATGCTTATAAAAGGGATATAAGGCTGATTTGAAGCGTAGTCAATGACTTTCAAAAACTCTTGCAGGGAATGGTCAAAATCCGCCTCCGCATCTTCACCTCCTTCCACTCCGTAATCCAAAATAACCTGAACCTTAAATTTGCTTAATTTATCAACCACTGTTTTTGTTTCTTCCAGCGTTTCACCTCCCACAAACTGCTGAAAAATAGTTTGTCGAACGAGTCTGTTTATAAAGGAACTTATTTTTAAAATCCGGGGAGTTAGCCAAATACCTGTATTTACCAAAATGGGATACCGCATGGTAGAAAACAGAAATTTTGCTTTTTTAAGTTCCCGGTCAGATTTATAAGCAAAGGCAACTTCTGTATTATCAAATACAATGGGAACCATGGCGTTCATACAGCGAGGCTATTTCCCTCAAAAATAAGCTTTTAAAGGTTAATTTTTATTTTAAACTTATGAATGCCGACGTCTAAACTTTCTTAATATTGCAGGTTATCATCAAAGCAATATGAAAATAACCCATACGGATATCTATAAATTCAGCATTCCGATGCATCCTTTTACTATCGCCATCGGAACGATGGATTATGCGCAAAACATTTTCATAAGAATACAAACTGATGAAGGAGTTTACGGCGTTGGCGAATGTTCTGCTTTTCCCGTAATCACAGGGGAAACTCAGGCTACCTGTTATGAAATGGCAAAAGATTTTGCGGCAGTATGGAAAGGAAAATGTCCTCTGGAAATAGAGGACAGAATGGAAGAACTGAATGCTTATGTTGCGGGTAACCATACTATCAAAAGCGCTTTTGATATGGCCCTGTACGACATTAGTGCAAAAAAAGCAGGATTGCCATTATATGCTTTTTTAGGAGGAGGAAAAAAAAGCATGGAGACTGATCTTACCATCGGGATAGGCAACATTGCGGAAATGGTGCGGAAAGCTGTTGAATTTGTAGCACAAGGCGTTAAAATTCTTAAGATAAAATTGGGTCAACAGCCCCAAACAGATATTCAACGAATTAAGGAAATCCGGCAAGCCGTTGGTAATGAGCTTCCCATACGTATTGACGCCAACCAGGGATGGACTTATGAAGAAGCGGTGGAGGTGTTGACAGCGCTAAAAGACGATCATATAGAATTTTGCGAACAGCCGATGCGAC
>CAZFGP010000100.1:0-16863 GCA_964518685.1 uncultured Terrimonas sp. | reverse complement strand
TATTGGAATGATGGCGATGAAGGAGAATTTCAGTATGAAACAAAATGGTCGCCCAATATGGAAATCATTCAAAAGATAGCGGAACATTGCGAAGTGAACTTCACACACGATTATGAAGAAATGGGCAATCTTGTATATGGCAGGGCAACATTTTATGACAAGCTACTCACAGATATTTATTTGGAAGACGAAGATTTTGAACAATACGAGTTTGATGAAGAAACGGACACCTACCATTTCGAAGGAGAAACTTACGAAAGGGATTACGAGATATTGGAAACCTTATTGGAGCGAAAAATCAAAAATCAGCAACCTTAAAATCTACCGCAATGGAAATAGTAACAATAATAGCCACAAAGTTTGTACGCCACGATGTACCCGAATTGGCAACCCTGCAAAATGCAAAGGTTTACTTATTAAGGGAAAAACTGAACAAAGGCGAAAAATTGAACCGAGCCGAAAAAAATTGGCTTGCAGAAGCAGTAAACCGAAACGCCTATTTCAAAAGAGCTGTACCGCTTATGGGTTATCGTTTTGGTTTTGAGGATGTTTTAAAATCCTATATCGTAAAGCAGTACGGTAGTTGGGCAGAATACAACGCTCCTGACAAAACAAGTCTTCGAAGTATCATCTATGGTAGGATTGACCAAATAGCGGAAATCAGCAAATAACATTTAAAGCCAAGTACAATGAAAATCATAGATAAAAATGGGAATTGGGTTGAAGTTACCGACCTCATAAAAGCTATTCAACAAACTGGTTGGTATAAAGAATATCTGCACGACACACCAACAGAAACAGACAAGGAAAGACAGGAATATTGGGCAGATATGCACGAGAAACTCAAAAGAGAAAAAAGTAATAACAATTAAAATTTAAGAACGATGAATACCAATTTTTTCAATCAGATACAGCAGTTGGACTTTACAGGAGTATTGCAACTGAACATTTCAAAAGGGATAGAAAGCAACCTAATTGTAACAGTATTGCTCAACAACGAACAATGCGGAGATAGTGCAAAAAATCTAATTCCCCCATTGACCTTTAACGCCACGCCCCAAGAGTTTGACGAGGGATTTTTTGAGCAGATAACCACACCTATACAAAAGGTATCGGGCTTAATGGTGGATATGGAGAAATTTCAAAAGCAACTTGATGAAGCCAAAGCACAATCGGCAATCGAGAAAGCAAAAACCGAAAAAGAGAAAAAAGAAAAAGAAGTCAAAGACAAGAAGTTTAAAGATGCAATGGCAAAGGCGGACGAATTGGAGAAAGAGGGCAAATTCCGTGAAGCGTGGATAAAAGTTCCCGATATAACGGAGTTTCCCGAAAAAGCAGACGAGATACGCAAACGCAAAACAGCATTATCCGACAAATTCGCAACACCGAGCCTTTTCGGAGCAATTGACGAAACAAAACCCAAACTTCTACAAGCGGAAGAAGTTACTGCCGATTATCCTATTGATGAAACACACGAAGATGAAAACGAATATTAATCATTAAAACAGAACATTATGTTATTAGCAACGCAATTAGAAAGAGTTTTTATACTCAAAGATAAAGGACAGGACATCAGACTGACCGACCCCGAACCACGTTGGAGCGTGGAAGCCGTAATGAATTTTTACGCCAATATGTACCCGATTTTGACAACCGCAAAAGCATCTGCACCTCAAATAAAAGATGATACAGTCGAGTATAAATTTGAGAGCGTAATGGGGACGAAAGGTTAAACCAAAATTTTAAAACGATGAATTATGCAACGCAACATCATATCGGGAACAATCAGCATACCCGAACAAAAACGACAACGGCAATTGCACCGACAGTTGGGCGAGTTCGCCAGTTGGATGCAAAGACCAAAGGACGCAAGCCAAGTGCAGAAAGACAAGCAGAAATCCGTACCAATAGCAATGCTACCAATGGTATTTTAAAGTGTACGTTTCTGCCAAAACTGAAAACAGCACAATCCGTACAGGCTTGTCAGAAAACGGAGAGGGATTTTTACAAGTCCCTTTCCAAACTTGCCGAGCATTACAGCATTGAGCCAATGCAAACCAAGGATTTTGAGTTTCCCTACAATATAACATTGGCTATGTGGGATATGGAAACCAAAGTAAAACGTATCAATGCCAATTGGGATAGTTTCAAATTGATACAGGACAGCAAGAAAATCTACTTTACAAGTGAGGAACGATACAATACAGGAACAACCTTGTATTACATTCCTATTGTGCCACTCTTTAAAATGCTCAAAGACCCGAAGCGCAAAAATACCGCACAGCTTTTAATATCAGTGTGCAGTTATCTGTACCACATTGCCCAAATTCCATATTACAGACAGGAAGAAAGCTATTTGTATTGGCTGTACGAAATGATGAACGATTGGGTTGAGCAGGACGAGGAAACGGACGAAACGGAAAGTTACAAAAGGGAGTTGAGCAATGCCGAATACATTGGCGATAAAATAGAACAAAAGCTATTCAACCGTAGCAATCTAAAGGTATTTGAACAGCGTTTGAACCGATTTAAAAGTGTTAATACGTTCGACAGGGAATGTTGGCAAGTGGCTTGTAATGCGTTTGCCCTTTGCACAGAATATCCGAACACCACTATTTTTAGCAACGCAACATTACCCGAACAAGACCCTTATGATAATGACGAGAATGAAATAATCGGAATGGAAAAATACATTTCATTTATTGCAGACACCAAAGGTTGGTTATACGAAAGCCTTTCCGATACCATCAACAATGAATTTAACGAATATGGAGCAATGGAAGAACCTACCATTTCCAAGCGATTTGACGGAAGCGAAATACCAACAGCCAATCTTGATTTTGAGAGCCGTTTATTTGGTTTATTGAATGATTTGAGTGGAATATTATACGAATACAAAACGATAGAAAAATGAATACAACAACAGATATAAAAGACCATTTTGGAACATTGTACTATGCAAAATCCGCTTTGGTTTTCTATGAAACCAAAGGAACAGAAAACGATATGTACGTGGAGCATTTTGATATGGACAGCAACGGAACGCCTATCAATGCCCATCCATTAACCGTAGAAGAAGCCAATATTTTAGCAAAGTCCTTACAGACCGATGAAGAAAAGAACCAAGCATTTTTAAAACCAAAAGGAATTTTGCCGACCAATATCCTACATATCAATCAAAATGCTGAAAAAGGTACAGTACTTTGGTACACCAAAACACAACAACGGAAACTGTATTTTGTGGATAGTTTGGGCATACCTAACGGAATGGCACAAGTACCGCCAATGCTATGGTTAGCGAGCAAAAGCAGTCTTACAGTATTTGCTTTGGCAAATGACAGAAGACCCACCGAGAAAACGCCATTGCATTATGCACCTTTCTTCAATATCTACGAAAAGGGCAATGTATGTATGGGTACGGTAAGCATAGATATTAAAAATTCGGCTTCGGTTGAGGAATTTATACTGGCGTGGGAAGATTATTTTTTCAATTCATATTTCAGCCATTCATTATGCGAAAACTTGACCAAAACAAACATTGTAAACCTTTGGAAAGACCTTATCAATACGGATAAACCTTTTCCGAAAGAAATATTAAAAAAGAACAGCAAAACCCTTAAAAATCTATTGTGATGAATACAGCAAAAACAGCAGTTCATTTTACGGAAAACTATTTACTCAACCCTACCAATCCGATTTCGGTAAACCTTATCGGAGCAGGTGGTACAGGTTCAAAAGTATTGACCGCCTTAATGGAAATAAACGAAAGTTTGATAGCATTAGGACACGCAGGGTTGCAAGTCCGCCTTTGGGATGATGATGTTATCACGAGTGCCAATTTGGGCAGACAGCGTTTTGCAGAAAGTGAAACAGGATTGTACAAATCCGTTGCTTTAGTCAATCGTTGCAACCGCTGGGCAGGTACAAATTGGAAAGCCGAAACCCGAAAATTTGAAAAAGATAATTTTGGAAGACCACCCGAAAAAGCAAGGGCAATTATTACTATTACGTGTGTGGACAATGTACAGGCGAGGTTTGGTGTTGCTGAAATCGTTAAAGAAATAAGCTACCGCAGACATTACCAAGATGAGCCAAAATATTGGTTGGATTTTGGCAACAGCCAAGATACAGGACAAGTGCTATTATCTACTATCGAAGAAATAAAGCAACCCAATTCTGAAAAGTACCACACGGTGGCAAGCCTGCCATTTGTTACCGATGAATTTGGCGAATTGCTGAAGCAATCCGAAAAAGAGGACATCACACCAAGTTGCTCACTTACCGAAGCATTGGAACACCAGGACTTATTTATCAATTCATCTTTGACACAAATGGGTTGCTCCTTATTGTGGAACTTGTTCCGCAGGGGAATGACCGAATACAGGGGGTTTTTTCACAATCTGAAAGATTTCCGCACCCACCCGATAAAAGTCACCTAAACGCGGAAATCGGCGGGCAAAAATGCAATTCCTCACTTCGGTCGGAAACGCATTTTTGCATTTAAAATTGGTGCAACCACTTTGTCAAAATGCACCGCTACACAATTCCCTTTCCTTGCATTTTACCAAACAGGTTGCGATCAGTTTTCAGGGATATTCATTATCCCATTTATTGGTATTGGAGCACAATTAATTGTTGCAGTTCTTGATAATTCACTAAATTTATAGTCTGTATATAAATTGGCTAAATGAAATTATCGGAATATGTAAAAAAGAGAAACGGAGTTCCTATTGGTCACTCAAAGTCACTGCAATATAATTTGCAAAGGTCAATCGGAGCAAAAAACTTTTCTGTCTTTTGGAATTTTTGGAACCCTATTTTTGGGTATTTTCTTGGAACAAAGATATTCAAGCCTCTAAAAAAAACATTTCCAATAGCTATTTCTCTAATTCTGACATTTATTTTTTGCGGAATAGTTCACGATTTAGTTACAACATTGGTAAGAGGTAAGTTATCATTGTTCTTTGCTATTTGGTTCTTTTTTATGGGAATTGGAGTTGTAGCTACAAAATACATTAATTATGATTTATCAGGAAAGAAGTGGCTTTATAGGGCAACAGTGAATATAGTAATAATTGGATTTTGTTTACTATTGACGATTTTATTGAATGGGATTGTGAAATTTTACTGACCATGATAGATTTTCAACGACTTCTTTTCTTTCAACATCTGCAACCAAAGAAAAGAAGCAAAAGAACGTCGCTTGATTGGTGTTAGTTTTTGTGTATTGTGTAAATTTGTTATTTTAATATTGCTAGCGTGTCATTTATGAAATACAAATACTATTCAAAAACAGATAATATCAATAAGTTACTTCTAAAGAAATTAGAGTTGATTGAAATAGTTGACACCATTGTACCAATAAACTTCGAACCGGACTATGATATTACAGATTATGATAAAGATATAGATAAAGACTACTATTTTTCAAATTTTTTAAAGTTTCTTCCCAATCATAACTTTGTCATTTCGTGTAGATTTCACGATCAATTTATAATAAACTACGAGCATCTTCTGGATATAGAAAAAAATGAGGGAATACAATTTTCAAATAAAAGTAATCTTCATCAATCCGTATTATTTTTAGATAATACAAATCCGGATATAATTGATGAGTATAAATTTGAGGTTGATATGGATATTCTTAAACTAAACAATCTCAAATTAAAATTTATCAATAACACAAAAAAAGAAATACATTATGAAGGAAGTATATTTTCAGCATCAATGTATATTGGAGAGGATTTCTTGTTTTCAAGAATTGAATTGGAAGCAATAAAGTACAACCACATTGCATTTTATAAGGATTTATTAGGAGAAAGCTATGTTTTGATGCTTGAGAATAACAATAAATTATCATCTTTTGTATTATTTTCTGCTCTTGAAAGTTATGTAAACTATAAACTAAATGATGATGAAGGCAGATTGAAAGATAAAATTCAAAAATTGTATAAAAAACATTTCAATATTGAAAACCTCGCTAAACATGAAATTTACTCAAATGTGTTAAACAATTTTATTGATTTCATAGATAACAGAAATACAATTGCACACGGAAAAAACAATATAGTTGTCCAAAATGAACATCTTCAACAAAATTTTACTGCTGTCCTAACGTATATTTATTCTATCGAGAGTAATTCTCAATCTTTTGAAGAAATAATTGGTAAAATAATGCTTTAGGGTTGAAACTATAGCGTTTTTAATCTCAATATTCTCTTCTATAATTTTGTCAGTTTTATTGTTCTTTCTTAAATTATTTCAATAATTTAAAATGCGGTCAAATATCTTATTAAAATCATTTGCATCGCTACCAATAAGCAAGTAACATGCAAAACCAATCTCCGAAAGAACTTCGACAATTTTTTCGTCATCAATATCACTATGGGCAATCAGTTTTATGGTGGGATATTCTGTCCTCAATTCTTGAAGCTGTGCCAGCACACTCTTGTCGTAAAAATCAAGGTCAATAATGCAAATATTGGGAAGTTCTTTTAATTCTGATAATTGAGATAGTCCATCTTCAATGCTTTCCGAACGAAATAAGACTTCAGTTCCTGAAGCAATGAGGTCTTTACAAATGAAATCTAAAATTGGGCTTTTATCATTGATAAAGGCGAGTGTGATTTTTTGTTGGGATGTACCAGTTTTCATATCATCATACTTTTTTAAAGTTGATGTAGCCCTGCACAAAAAGAAAGCGCAGGCCACTACACTTACCGCACATTGAGGCACTGGTATACCCGACAACGAATAAGCGAGCGCCCACGCCTATGGCATGAGCGTTCTTCCTTATCGTCCCGTTGTCTAAAAATTACCAGTTTTCAATGTGGGACTTAAAGCAAAAACACTTTAAGTATTTCTATATTTTACATAGCAAAGATACTAAACTCTTGCTATTAGATGTATTAATGCAATAAAAAAGCTTAGTCTGAATTAGTTTTGTGATTGATATAATTCTGCTCCAATATTGTCATCAAATCTGTTTCCTTATAAATAATTTTGCCACCAATCTGAATATACGGCAGGATATTATCATCACGATATTGCTGTAAAGTGCGTTTGCTAATGTGTAACAGTTTGCATACATCTTCGCCCGACAAATAAATTTCTCCATTCATTACGGGACGATAGTTTTTTAATATATTTTCAATACGGTCTCTCAATATCAAAATCATTTCTTGATGGGAAATGATTTCTTCATTATCATTCGTCAGTAAATCCATTATCATTGGTATTGTACGGCTGTCCAGCTTCGAGCAAAGCCCGTACGTCCGAGAGTTTATAATAATTCTTGCGGTTCAGTTTGGAATAAGGTAACAGCCCTTTGTCCTTGTAGGTCTGCAAAGTCCGTTTAGTAATCTTCATCATCAAACAAACTTCCTGGTTATCTAGCCATTTTTCTTCTTTGAAAATTGAAATGTATTTCATTGTGGCATTTTCGGTCAATTCCAAAAGTGCTTTCAGTTCATTTGTCATTCCATCCAATGCGGATTTTTGTATTGCGATAACTTCCATAATCTGCTCAATTTTGCTGTGGAAGTGGAATTTATCAAGGATTTGTAAAGGCTTGGAAAATGTTGTATTGATTGGCGTTGAAAGGTAGTATTTGTCGCCACGATATAAATTTCAAGATAGTTTATTTTGTAAATTTGAAGAATATAGGTTACTGATAAATTAATTTTAAATGGCAGTATTACAAAAAGGCAATTCAAATTATCCGTTTTGGGGAGCATCAATAAGTCTAATCACTGGACTTGACCCGTTAGGCCTTCAAACAACCTCAGAAGCGACTTACGCCACTATATTGCCTGGAATTTCCAATTTGACTAATCGTCTCCGTTATTATGGGTTTTATTGTTGGCTTTTAGACTTCTATTTCAAGACCGAGAAGAAAGGCAACTCAAAAGAACAATATCGTTTTATCCGCAGAGCTGAATTGATGATTGCCATAATTATGCAAAGCGAGCGTAAAGGAGTTCAACAGATAACAGGAAGTAACTTTGCTTCAAACCTAATAAATACAGCTGAGGAAACTTATTTTGACTTAGCCGAAGGAGCAGACAAGGACAATACCGATAAAAATGTTTATTGGAAATATCCATCCGGTGCATTCGGACAATATTATTACGGAGCAATGCAGGCACTTTCCTTAATTATTACAGCAATAAATGATGATGGAGATGTTATTTACAACATTAGTAAACCACACCCAAGACAAAAAGTTTCTGGGAAACAATTAGCCGAGGCTTTTGAAGGATCATTGTCACCACAAATAAAAGAGTTATTTTATATTAATATCAAAAAAGGAAAACTCTACCAAGATGATATTTCAGAACTGATAAAGTATTTTGCGATTGATACGATACAAACAGAAAATGCCGAATGGCAACTATATGTAGAAATGCTTTTGGACAAAGACGATCCAAGTCAAGAAATGGAAGAACGTTTTACTTTTCACAGAAGGGAAACAATTTTGTCGCTCTTAAATACAGCTGTTAAAAATGAAAATAATTACGACTGGTATAGATTTCTATTGGAAAGTTACCGAAAGAAATTGGGAACAAATGGTTATCCTGAAACGGAAACTAATATTGGTTGGTACTGCTATCAATTAAATGAGTATTGGCAGTACAGTTGCGGAACAATATTTTGGGCTGTATTACAACATCTTTACGATTTCCAACAAGACCAATATCTACCATTGTTTGTAAAGAAATTTTCAAGCAGTATTACAAATGAAATATGCAAAGAGCTAAAGCAAGCTACAGAGCCAACAAGTTCACTTGCAGAAATTTTGGAGTTAATCCCTGACACAGAAGATGAGGAAAACATCAAAAAGGAAATTGATGCAACAAACGACCCTGTTATGGCAGCAAAATATGGCTTTATGCTTTTGCTTCAAATATTCAAGAATAATAGAGAGCAACTTCATCCATTGAAAGAATTTATGAGCAGAAAAAAGATAGAAAGGGATGGGAATATGGTTGATGGTATCTTGACAGTTCACACAGCAGAAAATGATACACTTCAAGATTTTGTTGAACAATTTATTTTACGCAAAATTATTTACAGGCACTCAATGGTTGCACTCAGAAAAATGGGCAACGGCTCACAGGCTACCCACAAATTTTTTATTGAGGAACAATACATCCGTTTCATAGATACATTTCCACCAAGAAACACATCGCCAAGAATGAGCGCCTTGCAAAACATAATGTTTGATTTACAGGTAATCAACGACCAAAGGGTTTTATCGCCATTACATAAGAAACTTTTGATTGACTGATGATACTAGAAAGAGAAAACATACTAACATTGATAGGAAGCAGAAGATATCATTCTGCAATTCTTACTACCTTCAGCTTTGACTTTTATTTTTTTGAAATGAAAGCAATGAAATGGTTGCGTTCTTGTGGCGTGAGAAACATCAACGTTTTTATTGATGGACATTATTATTCAGAGTTAATGCAACAAGCGACAGGAGAAGAAATGCAACTTTCTGCCGGTTATTCACTTTATCCTGTTTTTCAAAAGTCAGTATTCCATCCAAAAATTTGGATGTTGTTTGGTGAAAAAGAAGGATTGCTTATTGTTGGTTCTGGAAACCTTACAAATTCTGGAAATGGCAACAATGATGAGATTTGGGGAGCATTTCATTTTGATATTCGTTCAACCGAAAATTCATCAGTCTTTTCGTCAGCTTGGGATTATCTATCAACTCTTTCATCGTCAGTTAAGGGACAGATGAATGAAAAAACTACAAAATGGATACTTGAACATTCTAAATGGCTGAATGAATTGCCAAAGACAAAACCATTTCAATTTTTCGAAACGTCGCAAAAAGAGAAGGTTGCTTTCCTGTTTAATACTGAAACAACTTCTATTTGGAACGAACTTTTAAAACATCTTAGCAATGAGAAAGTAGTAGAAATAACTACCATTTCTCCATATTATGACAAAAATGGGAAAGTATTGCAAGAACTTAATTCTCTTTTTCCTTCAGCCATAGTAAAAGTCATATTGGATGAAAGTGGTTTAATCCCTTCTGCAATGCAAGTGAGCAAAGCGTTTACATTTTACGATTGGTGTGATGCAGGCGTAAGCAAAATCCAATATGCAAAATCTGGAAACTCAAAATCAAAACTTCACGGGAAGATTATTCATTTCAAGACAAAAAATGGAAAAGAGTTTTGCTTGTTAGGTAGTGCCAATATTACACCTGCAGGATTGGGATTATTGGGCAAAAATTCAAATGCAGAAGTTTCACTTCTTATTCAGTCAGAAAAAGGTGGATTATTAAACCAATTAGGCATAAAACTGAAAACAAGCAATAGTAAAAGCCTTGATGAATTTACAGCGACTACAAATCAGTCAATTTATGAAACTATAATCAAGAACAATCAATTTAAAGTACAGTTGCTTTGTGCAGAGTTGATTTATGATGAATTTATACTTCATTCCACTGGAACTTATACCGATGAATTCAAGGTTGTTTTCTTCGATAAACAAAACCGATTTTTGTATTCCAAAACTTTCTCAAATTATGCGAAAGAGCTAAAAATAACAGTCAATTTAGAATTAGGCAGTTTCCTATATGTGCAATTGACAAATGTTAATGATGGGATTATCTCAAATAAACTATTAATTTCCGATTATTTCCTTTTGGCGAAAACGCATCCTAACCCAAAAACAGAGGAAATTGAGAAAATTTATAGCGAAATTCAAAATGGCGAACTAAGTAAAGTTCTTGACTTGTTGCATTACGCCATCTTTGACGAAACAGAAAATGAGACAGGAGCCAGCTTTTTAGATAGCAGAAGAAACACGTTTACAAAGTTGAATGATGACAAAGAACCTGAAAAACTTTACGATCTCTCTTCCTATAAAGCAATAGAAAATTCTGGATTTGAAAAAAACCTTCTACTCTCTTCTCTTTCCCTACGTGTTTTAGATGTTTTGAAGTTCATCAATTTAAATGGAATTTCAACAAATAAAAAAGCTGATATAAGTATTGATGAGCAAGAAGACGATTTAGGCAACATAAATGGAAATGAGGAAGGAGAAGTGGCAACGGTTCGTAACCTCTCCTTTGTCATGCTTAAATCTGAAAAAAGAAAGTTGATGAACTACTTTGATAACCTTTACAATTACCAACAAGAAATTCTCTATGGGAATAGTCGACCAAAAACATATAGGCCTACACTTACAGATTTGACTAAATATTTAATCGCTCTTGAGTTGATAAGTGAATACGGAGGGAAATCTGCAAAGTATGACGAACTGGATACTTCGGACCAAATTGCGCCAGGCTTTTCGGTTTCATTGCGCCAGTGATTTCGGTTCAAACTGCGCCACCTCCCTGAGGGATTTCGGTTCGTTTTGCGCCAGTGATTTCGGTTCGTTTTGTGCCACTTCTGCCAATCCGGGAGTCATTTCGGTTCGTTTTGCGCCACTTTGAAAGGTCGAGCAATTACCTTATCGCTAAAATTCAATGCGATATGGCAAATACACTTGACCCTATGGACTTAAAACAGATCATCTCACTGCACCTGGACGGCCTTAGCAACCGCAAGATCAGCGCCACCCTGGGAATTGCACGCAATACCGTAAACGGTTACATGCAGGCCTTTAAGGCCAGTGACCATACCCTCAAGGAACTATCGGCCTGCGATAACGCCGTCCTGGAGTCCCTGTTCACTTCCCATACCACTATCGACAATAGGCGTTTTGACCAGTTGAGCCGCTATTTCGAGCGGATGAACAAGGCCAGGGACCATCCCGGGTTCACCTATCTCTTCCACTATCGGGAATATGTCCAGCAGGTGGACGACCCTTATGGCTACACCCAATTTATGGAACATTACCACCGTAAATATGCAAAGCACAAAGGCTCCATGAAACTCGAGCACGCCCCCGGTCATGAGCTTTTCATCGATTTTGCCGGTAAGAAACTCCAGATCGTGGACCGTGGTTCCGGGGAGATCTTCGATGTGGAGGTCTTCGTCGCCATCCTTCCCAATAGCCAGTATACCTATGTGGAGGCCTGCAGGAGCCAGAAACGCGAAGACCTGATCAAATGCTGCGCCAACGCTTTGCAATTCTACGAAGGAGTTCCCAAGGCCATTGTATCGGACAACCTCAAGTCGGCCGTCAAACGTGCCAGCAGATATGAGGCCGATATCAACCGTAGTTTCAAGGACTTTGCCCATCATTACGGTTGCGTGATCAATCCTACTCGTGGGTATGCCCCCCAAGATAAGGCCCTGGTGGAGAACGCGGTGAACCTGGCCTACCAGCGCATCTATTATCCCCTGCGCAACATGACCTTCTTCTCCCTGCAGGATCTCAACCGGGAGATAAGACGCCTATTGGGGTCCTATAACGACCTGTTGTTCAAACGAAAGGAGGCCAGTCGGCTGGAACTCTTTCAAATGGTGGAACGGGAGTACCTGAAACCTTTACCTACCAGTGCCTATGAGCTTAAGGATTACCGCAGGGCCAAGGTACAGAAGATGGGCTATGTGTACTTCTCCCCGGACAAGAGCTACTACAGTGTCCCATACCGCTATATAGGAAAGGAGACCACTATCCATTACACCGCAAGCATGGTAGAGGTCTATTTTTATCATGAGCGCATCGCCCTGCATGATCGCAATCCCTCCAAGGGAAGCTACAATACCAATGCGGACCATCTCAGCAGCACCCATAGGTTCTACTCCGATTGGAGCCCCGAGTTCTTTAAAAAGAAGGCCGGAACCCATGGCAAGCACGTACTTGGCTGTATAGAGGAAATACTCAAGACCGGGGATTATCCCGAGATAGGCTATAAACGGGCCATGGGCGTCATCCAGCTCCATAAGGCCTACGGGTCCAAAAGGTTGGACGATGCCTGCAAACGGGCGCTTCGGGCCGATGCCGCCACCTACGGGCGCATCAAGAATATCCTGAAGAACAACCTGGACAAAAGCTCCCTGTTCTACCAGGACCTGGAAGAGGACAAACCTCATATTCCCGAACACGGAAATTTAAGGGGAGCCTCCGCATACAAATAATATTCACCATTAAATTTAAAACAATGAACAACAATCAAACTATTGAAAAACTCAAACAAATGCGACTGGGGGCTATGGCCGAGCTGCACCTTCAGCACGTAAAAAGCAACCGGCTCAGTGATATGACAGCAGATGAATATCTGGCACTGCTTATCGACCACCAATGGGAAGACCGGCAGAACAGTAAGATCGGTCGGCTTTTAAAGCAAGCTGGCTTTCGCCAGCAGGCATCCCTGGCCGATGTGAACTATAGCCATGACCGCGACCTGGATAAAAATATGTTCCTGCGTTTGGGTACGCTGGACTTTATCGAAAGAAAGGAAAATATAATCATCTGTGGCCTTTGTGGGTGTGGCAAGAGCTATCTATCCCAGGCCCTGGGCCACCAGGCGTGCATGATGGAATATAAAACCGTTTATGCAAATACCGCCCGGCTGTTGAAGAAACTGAAGCTGAGCAAAGTAGATGGGACCTATTTAAAAGAACTGGCCAAGCTGCTAAAAGCGGACTTGCTCATTCTTGATGACTTTGGGCTTCAAGCCTTCGATAATCACGCAAGAGAGGCTTTAATGGATATTATCGATGACAGGTATAATAGGGCCTCCACCATTATATCCACTCAGATACCGGTGCCCGCGTGGTACGAAATCATAGGTGGGGACGGGACTCAAGCCGATGCTTTGCTCGATAGGATCGTAAACTCCTCACATCGCATCGACCTTAAAGGTGAATCATTACGAAAAGGAACTTTAAAGAGTATATTAACCTAATTTTTTTTATAATTGTAAGATCTTTCAAAGTGGCGCAATTTGACCGAAAAGGGTGGCGTCATAACTCCGAAATAGCCACGAACAAGACACGCACCATTTTTTCAGTTATTTACCATTTGTAGACGATTATGACAATAACAATGTAAAGGGTTGTTGTTTAAACTTAATTGGCGACTTTTTGATGCTGGCAAGAAGCGGATTTAAAGCGTATGAATTTGACTATACAAAAAAGAAAATCGAGGAACTAAAAAAAGAGGCACTCATAAATACAATTGTTTGCTTAATTAACAATCGATGGAAAGATGATGAATTACATTACTTTTTTACTATGGCTTTAAATGCACTTCATTATTTAGGTTGTAGGAATGTAGATGATTTCAATAGCAATTTTGTAGAATTAAAATCCAAAATTAATATTAGAATTTCTGAGTTGAAAAACAGGACAAAAGGATTTGAAAAAAACTTAGAGATATTTTACGAAAGACTATGTCCTTCGTTTATAAAAGTGATTGAACAGATTGAAGATAAGAACTTTGATACATCAGCAGTTAACGGGCAAATTATTTACAAATCGCCTTGGGGTTATAGCTACGTTCAGTACGTAAATAAAACAAACGATTTTACTTTAATCAGACCTGGCTTTATGTGGGACTATGATAAAGAAGATTACATAAAACACAGTCCAGACGAAATTTATTTACCTCTAAAACTCTCATCTTTTATATGCACCGATTTGTAAGTTAAAAAATCGGATAACTTTTGGGTTATCCGATTTGCGCTATTTAAGTCCTGTTTTGTAAGTGTTATCAAGTTTGTTATGAATAATTGTAGCTACAACCAATACTTCAGTCATTTCTGAAAGTTGAGTGTCTTCTAATATTTTCGGGTTATGCGCTTTTGGATTTCGGTACATAGAAAAAAATCCTTTACAGAAGTTGCCGAAACCCTTATGCTCACTTTCTTCGCTTGGATTATTCAGCATATTAAAAGCAAGCATAGGTCTTTTGTCTTTTCCTAAAGCAAAACAATCATCAACCAGATCTGCTCCATCTGAAGTATAGCCACTTTTCTGCCTAAGTCTTTCCGCAACACTTTTTGTGATTTCTAGTATAGAGTGAAAATAATTTTCTTTCAGCCATTCGGCTTCGCAGTATGGTAAAATTTCTGAATGAACTCCGATACCGTGTACTTTTTCTTTGATTTTAAGTGACCTGCTTTTAGCTTCTGAAATGGTTTTAGCCTTTTCAACTAGTCGGGGTTGTCCGGTTTTATCAATTTCTATCCCTTCGTAAACTAATTTTTCATTGATAGTTGTTCTGTCTCTTTCAAATTCGTCTTCGGAATTATATCTTTTAGGATTTAATAACCTAACTACAAATGCCAATACATTATTTCCACAATTGTCTTGTATTTGCTTTTCTTTTAATGCATAAAAAAGTCTGTCGGTTTTGTTTGTACCAATTTGCGATTGAGAAATATTAGCACCAGCTAAATGTTCTGTGATTTTTGTATGCGTTAATAGATTTGATATAATGTCAGATATATTTCGCAAGGTTATGTCATCAAAGGATTTTGTCATTTAAAAATGATTAATTCTGTTTCTGGATTTCCATGTTTTGGATTTCCCTATCTTTTTTCTCACGAGAATAAACCCAAAGTGATAAAAGTCCAAATATAATCAATCCATAAGCTATCCATTTACCAACCTTTTCAATAAATTTAATGAAAACCGAACTTTCATAAGATGAAAAACCTTCGGCTCCCATCGGACCACGCCTGTAAAACTTTCGTCGGTTAAGCCAATAGCGAAGTCCTAAACCTGCAATCAAAAATATTATTCCTATAACCAATGATGCGACCATAACAAAACACTTAAAATCTACTTTTTAAATTTACAAAAAAAAACAGTTTTAATATCCCTTAAAAAGAGAAATCCTGCTTTTTGTGGCAGGATTTCATTGTTTTTAATCAGCACTATTAAACTGAAAACTTATCTGTTTTTCATTTCCAAAGCTGTCCGAAATCCAAACATCAAAGGATTGCGAAACGGCAGATGTTGAAGTATAGTACAACAGAAATTGCTCTGTGGGTAATGGGTATAAATCGTTCGGTAAATATGGTTGCTCATCGTAATACCGCAATGTGCCTTGTCCGTCAAATTGGAAATAGCGAAGAAAATACTGTGTGTTGCTGTAATTGCCTGTTCGCTGTATGGCAATGCGTATTTCTACCGTTTGTCCATTGGCTACATCTTTTGGAACTGGCATCACGTTTACCTCGAAAGGAAAATCGTTCTGTATTTCGAGTTCATCATCTTTACTACAAGATACTAAAGTTACCGAAGCTGTTAGGATTGCCAGCATTACATATATCGGCACTAATCCTATTCTGAATTTATTAAATATTGCTATCATTGTTTTAAGTTTTTAAAAATTAAACCTTAATCCCACACCTGCGGATGGTCGGAATTGCTCTAAGTCCGTACCCCAAAATACTTTTGTGCGTCCTTGCAGGATTAAAACAAAACGGTCTGATAGATATGTTTCAAGAGTGAGCCGTCCACCAGCTCCGTAGATGAAGTTATCCTCGCTCAAAATCTTTGCTCCGTCATACAACATCGCTTCGCCACGATTGATGCTTTCATAACCGACCACACCTGTTATTCCGAAGTTCAGTGTGATGTTTTTACGGGCATCACCCAACAGAAAGAAACTGTAACCGCCTTCGGCAGTATAAGTTTCCTGCGGTATGCGGAGGTCTTTATAATTGTGGTATTGGTGCGTGTATTCCAATGCCCAAAGCTGGTAGTTCCCGTTTTTACCGTTCACGGTCATTCCGATATTGAGGTAATAATCATTACCGATTTTATCATCGGACAGTATTCCTGTGCTTATTTCCAATCCTTTCTGTTTTGGGAGCATTCTTTGTGCCTGTGTAACCGTCATGGCCATCAAAATGAACATCACGGTATAGATATACTTTTTTCTGATTCTCCGCAAACACACCTAATATTTTTAGTATATTAGCGCTCAAAAAGC